>DASRIN010000504.1:0-4866 GCA_035649975.1 Gemmatimonadales bacterium | reverse complement strand
CATCGTGAAACTGGCGGCGGCCCGCGGGAACACCGATGTCGGCGCCATGAAGAAGGAAAAGCTAGCGGCCATCGAAAAGGCGGCGGCAGCGGTGATGAAGGGCAAGTACCATGACCAGTTTCTGGTCGACTGGTACCAGGGGGGCGCCGGTACTTCGACGAACATGAACGCGAATGAAGTGCTGGCCAACGTTGCGCTGGAGCTGACCGGGCACAAGAAGGGTGAGTACCACATCGTCGAGCCGCACGACGATCTGAACCAGTCCCAGTCGACTAATGACTCGTACCCCACCGCCATCAAGGTGGCGTTCCTGCTGCGAAACGACAAACTGATCGCGGAGCTCCAGAAGCTGGCAGCCTCATTCCGGGCCAAGGGCGACGCGTTCATGAACATCGTCAAGATGGGCCGCACCGAGCTGCAGGATGCGGTACCCATGACCGTGGGACAAGAGTTTCATGCCTTCGCGTCTTCTCTGGACGGAGAGATCGCGCTCTTGCGGGACGCGGAGAAATACTTGTACGCCGTCAACATGGGCGCCACGGCCATCGGTACGGGGCTCAACGCGCCCAAGGGCTATGCCGAGCGGACCGCAGCGCACCTCGCGAAGCTCACCGGCAAGCCGATCGTGGCAGCCCCCGACATGGTGGCAGCTACCTGGGACCAGCAGGGTTTCGTGGTGTATTCCGGGGCGCTCAAGAGCGTCGCCATCAAGCTGTCCAAGCTCGCGAGCGACCTGATCCTGCTCACCTCCGGGCCCCGCGCCGGTCTTGCCGAGATCAATCTCCCCGCGATGCAGCCGGGATCCTCGATTATGCCGGGGAAGGTGAACCCCGTCATTCCCGAGCTGGTCAACATCGTCGCGTTCCGGGTGATGGGGAACGACTACGCCGTCACCCTCGCGGCCCACTCCGGGCAGCTTCAGCTCAATGCGTACGAACCGCTCGAGGGCGTCGCGGTGATGGAATCGCAGCACCTGCTCTACAACACCTCGATTGCCTTGCGCACCAAGTGCGTGGACGGGATCACGGTCAACGAGAAGGTGCTGGAGCACTACATGGAAACTACCGTCGGTATCGTGACGGCCCTGAACCCGGTGCTCGGCTACGACAAAGCTACCGAGCTGGCATCCGAGGCCTATAAGAGCGGCAAGGGCATCCTCGAGATCATCCGGGAGCAGAAGCTGCTGACCGAGAAGCAGATCGCCGACCTCCTCGATCCGGTGAAGCTGACGAACCTGGATAGGAGCCAATACCGCAGGAACAAATAGGAAACCTGGGCACCGGAGCCGGCGGACGTGACCACGACTACCCCGCGCAGGCCGGGGATCGCCCGGGTCATCACCCTTGCGGTGGCCCTGGCAATCTGGTTCGTGCCGCCTCCCGGCCAGCTGAGCGTCCAGGCCTGGCACCTGTTCGCCATCTTTGCCGCCACCATTCTGTCGGTGATGATCAGGGCATTCCCGATTCTCACCGCCTCGGTGATCGCGGTGGCCGCCGCGGTGCTCTCCGGCACGCTGCCGCCCGCGACGGCCTACGCCGGGTTCTCCAACCCGACGATCGTGCTCATCATCCTGGCCTTCCTGGTAGCCCGCTCGGTGGTCAAATGCGGTCTCGGAGAAAGGCTGGGGCACCGCGCGATCAGCCTCTTCGGCCGCTCAACCCTGGGGCTGTCTTACAGCATCTTCGCCCTGGACGCCGTGATATCGCCGGCCTTCCCCAGCAACACCGCCCGCTCCGGGGTGCTCTTCCCCCTGGCGTATTCGATCGCCGATGCCGCCGGCGCGAGACCCGATCGGGAGGGGCGGCGGCGGCTGGGACAGTATTTGATGTTCTCGGGGATGGCCAGTCTGACGCTTTCCTCGACCCTGTGGCTCACGGCCATGGCAGGCAATCCGGTGGGGGCCGAGATCGCCAAGACATACGGCGTCGAGATCGACTTCGGCTCGTGGTTTATCGCCTCGTCGGTGCCGACGCTGCTGGCGATGGTGCTGGTCCCTCTCCTGCTCTACAAGATCATCCGGCCGGAGGTGACCGCCATGCCGGAGGCCCCGGCCGAGGCCCGCAAGGCACTGGCGGCGTTGGGCGCTACCACCAGGGACCAGAAGATCGTCGCGTGGACCTTCGCCGGGATGGTGGCGCTCTGGGGCTCCGCTGCGACGCTGGGCATCGACTCCACCGCGGTGGCCTTCCTGGGCCTCGGGGTCCTGCTGGCCACCGGAGTGCTCACCCTCGGCGACATCGCCAAGGAAGGGGACGTCCTCGCGACGTTCATATGGTTTGCCGCGCTGTTCACCATGAGCGACCAGCTCAACCAGCTCGGCTTCATGGAGTTCCTGGGCGGCCGCATGGTCATGAGACTGGGTGGCCTGCCGCCATGGGCCGCCGGCGTGGCGCTGGTGGGCGTCTACGTACTGCTGCACTACCTGTTCGTCAGTCAGACCGCCCACCTGCTGGCCCTCTTCGGAGTTTTCCTGGGGGTCGGCGTCAAGCTCGGCGTGCCGGCGCCACTGCTCGCCTTTCAGCTCCTCTTCGCGACCAACTATTTCTCGGCGATCGCCCCCCAGGCGGCGAGCGCCAATCTCCTCTTCGTCGGGAGTGGCTACCTCTCGCAGGGAGATCTCTACCGCCTGGGCGGCCTCCACACCGGGTTCTGCTTTCTGCTGTATCTGCTGGTCGGAACCCCCTGGTTGTGGTTGGTCACCCGATAACGGATTCATCGTGCTGTTAACGCACTAGGAGGCTCTCATGTCTAACCGAAATTCAGTTCCCCTGGTCCTGGTGATGCTGCTCAGTGCGGTGGGTGGCACCGCATCGGTGGCTGCCCAGGCGGCCGCGGGCGCGGCGCCGAAGGGAGCCTTGCCCAACGTTGTAGTGCTCGCCACCGGTGGCACCATAGCCGGTGCAGCCGAGAGCGACGTGCAGGCCGGCTACTCCAGCGGCCAGGTAGGGGTCGATCAGCTTCTTAATGCCGTGCCCCAGGCCAAGAAGCTGGCGAACATGACCGGCGAGCAGATCTCCAACATCGGCTCGCAGGACATGAACGATGAGGTCTGGATCAAGCTCGCGACGCGGATCAACGAAATCCTCGCCAAGCCGGACGTGGCGGGTGTGGTCATCACCCATGGTACCGACACCATCGAGGAGACGGCGTACTTCCTGAACCTCGTGATCAAGTCCAAGAAGCCGGTGGTGATGACCGCATCGATGCGCCCCTCTACGGCGCTGTCGGCCGACGGCCCACTCAACTTCTACAACGCCGTCGCTGTGGCAGCGGACAAGGACGCGGCCGGACGTGGGGTGCTCGTGGTCGTCAACGATTGGATCCACGGCGCGGCTTCGCTCACCAAGACGAGTACCACCGCGGTGCAGACCTTCCTCTCCCCGCAGTCGGGCCTCATCGGCACCGTCGCCTACGGTATCCCCGAGTGGTATCGCGGGCCGGTCGGCAAGAACACCGTGAACTCGGAATTCTCCGTAGATAAGAGCACGGTCCTGCCGCGGGTGGACATCGTGATGAGTTACGAGAACATGGACGGGAAGATCATCGACGCAGCAGCGGCCAGCGGGTCGAAGGGTCTCGTGATCGCCGGCGTTGGCAATGGCAACATGACCGGGAGCGCGCTCAAGGCTCTGGGGGCGCAGGTGAAGAAGGGTGTCGTCAGCGTGCGGTCGTCGCGAGTGGCCACAGGCCAGGTAGGACGGAACGTCGAGGTGAATGACGACAGCGTTGGCACTATCGCCTCGCTGGGCCTCAACCCACAGAAGGCGCGGGTGCTGCTCCGCCTGGCGCTCCTGAAGACGAAGGACCCGAAGACGATTCAGCGGTACTTCGACGAGTACTGAGGAAAACCGCCTTCTTCGATGCGCTCCTCCTTCGCCTGGGTTCTCCTGGCGCTCACCTGGTCGAGGGTGGGGTCGGTCCGCGCCCAGCAGGCCGACTCGGTTCGGGATACGATTCCGGAAACTGGCGTCTCCGCCGTGGAGCCGGAGGCCGAGCCGCCCCGCCGGAGCCTGGTGAAGTGGAACGAGTACGAGGGGCCGTTGTTCACGCTCCGAGTCGGCGCCGGCTTCCTGCTGGACTATGCCTCGTATGCCCAGGACGACGCCAGCAGGGAGCAGATGGACCTCGAGTCCGGGCTCAAGATCCGTGACTCCCGCCTGGTCATCAGCGGGCGCATCAAGACCAAGCGGCGGATCACCTATCAGGCGGGGATCATGTACGACGGTAATCTCGAGGAATGGTTCATCCGCCAGACCGGATTGATGATCGCCGTCCCGGAGGCCTGGGGAAACTTCTGGATCGGCCGCACCAAGGAGGGGCCCAGCCTCAACCGGGTGATGACAGGATACGACGGCTGGACCGCCGAGCGGTTCACCTTCTCCGACGCGGCGATTCCGCTTCTGGCCGACGGCATTAAGTGGCTCGGCTACCTGCCCGATCGCCACCTGATCTGGAACGTCGGCGTGTTCACCGACTGGCTCTCCGAGGGCCAGACCTTCTCGTACTACGATCACCAGGTGGCCGGCCGCGTCGCCTGGGTACCGATGGTCTCCGACAGCGCCGGCAAGCTGGTCCATATCGGGGCCTCTTTCCAGATCGGACAGCCGGACAAGGACAGCCTCCGGCTCAAATCCAAGCCGGAAGCGAGCGACGCGCCCAACTTCATCGACACCGGCAAGTTCCCCGCGACGTCCGCGACGCTCCTGGGATTCGAGGCGTATTATCGGCCGGGTCCCTGGCTGTTCGGCACCGAGTACTACTGGGAGAGGGCCAACTCACCCGCAACCGGCGACCCCGTCTTTCACGGCGGCGACATCTTCGCCAACTGGCTCGTAACCGGCGAGACCCGCTCCTACAACACGGTCG
>DASRIN010000503.1:0-3088 GCA_035649975.1 Gemmatimonadales bacterium | reverse complement strand
TACGGGGATACCATCCACAGCCTGGTCGAGCGGAAGAACTATCGGGGATCTTTCCTGCCCGGCTTTCAGCCGGTCACGCCCCGATACAAGCCGTCTCCGGTCGGACTCCAGTACGTTGACCATTGCGTTGGCAACGTCGAGCTGGGGGCCATGAACAAGTGGGTGAACTTCTACCAGGACGTGATGGGTTTTCGTAACCTGATCTCCTTCGACGACAAGGACATCTCCACCGAGTACTCGTCACTCATGTCCAAGGTGGTGGCGAGCGGGAACGACCGGATCAAGTTCCCGATCAACGAGCCGGCTAAGGGTAGGAAGAAATCGCAGATCGATGAGTACCTGGAGTTCTACCGTGGGCCTGGCGTGCAGCACCTGGCTATTGCCACCAACAACATCGTCGAGACCGTCTCCGCGCTGCGGGATCGCGGGGTCGAGTTCCTTCAGGTGCCGAAGACGTACTATGAAACGGTGCTCGACCGGGTGGGCCGGATCGATGAGGATCTCGCCCCGCTCCAGGAGCTGGGCATCCTAGTGGACCGGGATGACGAGGGGTATCTCCTGCAGATCTTCAGCAAGCCGGTGCAGGACCGGCCCACGCTCTTCTACGAGATCATTCAGCGCAAGGGCGCCAAGAGCTTCGGGAAGGGCAATTTCAAGGCCTTGTTCGAGGCGATCGAACGGGAGCAGGCCCTGCGAGGGAATTTGTAAAAGGTGTGAGCGCTCACCGCTCACCTTTTTGGAGGTTGAGATGCCGATCTATCACACCATGGGTCAGGTTCCGCGGAAGCGGCACATTGCGTTTCGGAAGCCGGACGGCGGGATCTATGCCGAAGAGCTGATGGGCCACGAGGGATTTACCGGCACCTCCTCGCTGCTCTATCACACGTACCCACCAACCACCGTCAAGTCGGCCAAGCGGCTGCGCGAGGTGAAGTACGAGGCGGATCCTGACAATACACTCCGTCACCGGCACTTCCGCACCTCCAAAGTAAAGAAGGGCGGGAGCCCGACACTGGATCGGACCCCGCTGCTCTTCAATAACGAAGTGGCGATGCTCTACGTCGAGCCGGACGAAAACGACGCCCACTTCTATCGCAATGCCCAGGCAGACGAGCTGGTTTACGTGAGCAAGGGATCCGGTACCCTCGAGACGATGTACGGAGATCTCCCTTACCACGAGGGAGACTATCTGGTGATCCACCGAGGCATCATGCACCGCTACCGGCTGGACCTGAGCGGCGGCCCCACCAAGCTTCTGATCATGGAGAGCCGAGGCCACGTGCGCTGGCCCAAGCGGTATCGGAATGAGTTCGGGCAGCTGATCGAGGGAGCGCCCTACAGCGAGCGAGACATCCGCCGTCCCACCCAGCTGCGAACCCATGACGAGCGAGGCGACTTTCGGATCCTGGTGAAGCAGTACGATGGCCTGAACGAAATCATTCTCGACCACCATCCCTTCGACGTGGTGGGCTGGGACGGCTACTTCTATCCCTGGGCCTTCAACATCCACGATTTCGAGCCGATCGTGGGCCGGGTGCACCAGCCGCCTCCGGTGCACCAGACCTTCCAGGGCGACGGGTTCGTAGTCTGCAGCTTCTGTCCCCGGCCCTATGACTTCCATCCCGAGGCGGTGCCGGCGCCCTACAACCACAGCAACGTCGACTCTGACGAGGTACTCTACTACGCCTCCAGCGAGTTCATGAGCCGCAAGGGCATCGAGTTCGGCAGTATCACTCACCATCCTGACGGCATTCCCCACGGACCGCACCCGGGTCGGGCAGAAGCCAGCATCGGGGCCAAGTACACCGAGGAGCTGGCTGTGATGATGGACACCTTCCGGCCGCTCAAGGTGGCCAAGCCGGCGCTGTCGATCGAGGATGCCGACTACCACAAGTCCTGGCTCGACGCCCAGCACGCCCAGTTCAACCCGCCGACGACATGAGGCCGGCCCACATGGGCCGGCAGCGGGGCAGCAGGGCAGTGGGGCAGGGCGATGCCGGTCAGAGATGACGACGCGCCGCTCTGGACGCCGAGTCCCGACCGCGTCGCGCGGGCGAATCTCACCCATTTCCTTTCCCACGTTCAAACCAAGCGGCCGCCTGGAGCGGAAACGGTCGGCGATTTCGCCTCGCTCTATCGCTGGTCGGTAGATCGCCCCGACGCTTTCTGGCCCGAGGTCTGGCGGTACTGCGGGGTTGTGGCCGAGGAGCGGCCGGGCCGTGAGCCCTGGGACCAGGTGGTCCTCGGACTCGACCGCATGGCGCCACCCGACCCGAAGCTCGGCCCCCGCTGGTTCCTGGGCGCCCGACTCAACTTCGCCGAAAACCTGCTCCGATATGACGACTCGCACCCCGCCTTGGTCTTCTGGAATGAGCAGGGCCGCCAGCGGGATCTGACCTACTCCCAGCTCAATGCCGAGGTGCGGCAGGTTGCCGCGGCTCTCGCGCGGCAGGGCGTGGTGGCGGGCGACCGGGTCGCTGGGTTTCTTCCCAACCTGCCCGAAGCAGTCATCGCCATGCTGGCAGCCACGAGTCTCGGCGCGATCTGGTCCTCCTGCTCGCCGGATTTCGGTGCCAACGGTGTGCTGGATCGTTTCGGCCAGATCCAGCCGAAGGTGCTCTTCTGCGCCGACGGCTACCGCTATGCCGGGAAAGAGATCGACTCGCTTCCTCGGGTGCGGGAAGTGAGGGAAAAGATTCCCGCGATTCAGCGCGTGGTCGTGGTCCCCTATCGAACTAGGAATCTCGCCGCCGCGGGCATCCAAGACGCGATAGACTGGGATGAATGGGTCGATGAGGAACCGACCTCCCGTCCGCCCGTCCGTCTACCCTTTGACCATCCCATCTACATCCTGTACTCCTCCGGCACCACCGGGCTCCCGAAGTGTATGGTCCACGGCGCCGGCGGCACCCTGCTTCAGCACCTCAAGGAGCTGGTGCTGCACACCGATCTGCGGAGAGAAGACCGGATCTTCTACTTCACGACCTGCGGCTGGATGATGTGGAACTGGATGGTCTCCAGTCTGGCGGTGGGGGCCACGGTGATCCTCTATGACGGCGCGCCGCTCCATCGGCCCAGCTTGCTCTGG
>DASRIN010000502.1:0-6470 GCA_035649975.1 Gemmatimonadales bacterium | reverse complement strand
GGCGGATTCCGAAGAGTTTCGGGTCCGGTACCTGACGCTGCTCTCCTATTTCACCGATCCCCGGCTGATCCCGCTGCTGACGAGGGTCTACGTCGCACCCGACAGCTTTGGGATTCCCAAGCGCTACGCAATCCGCGCTTCCGATGGGCTACTCTGGATCGGTACCCGCGAGAGTCTGCAGGCATTACTCGACGCTCGGGCGGAGGCCGAGAGGCAAGACATCTACGCCGATTCCAGCCTCGCCCACGGCAGTTACGACTTCCTAGCCAACGACAGCTCCGCGGTCATTTCCCGGACCGGGAAGTGGCTCACGACGTGGGTGGAGGAGCTTTCTCAACAGCAGCGGGTCGGCCCGTCCCCGTAGCGGGCCCGCACAAAGTCCTCAAAGAACTGGCGTTCGGTAGGAATGGACAGCTCGGGGTGACACTGGCGCAGATGCTGGATGTGTCGTTGATAGTCCGGCATGCCGGCAACGCTGCGGAGGAAGCGCATGAGCCTGGCAACTTTCGTCGAGCATGACTGACCGGCCGACCGCCTGACCGGCCGACCGCCTGTCCGGCTACCCAGCATACGCCGTCTCCACGAACGGGGTCTCCTGCACTCGGGCCGGCTTCCGCCGGGTGAGAATGAGCACCCACTCTCGGGCAGATGCCAGCAGAACCAGCACCGTGACCACCATGAACACGACCGTGACGACCGCGTCCAGGCGATCGTTGAAAATGAGTCGTGCGGCCCTTCCGGCCTCCATGCTGCCGTCCGCAACCTGTTGAGCCAGCGCCGCCGCGTGCGACAGGAAGCCGAGCCGCGGATCCGCGGCAAATACCTTCTGCCAACCGGCAGTGAGCGTCGCGGTAAGGAGCCAGGCCAGCGGAAGCAGGGTGACCCAGGCGTAGCGGGCCTTGCCGCTCTTGATGATCAAAGTGGTACCCACGCACAGTGCGACCGCGGCCAGCAGCTGGTTACTGATGCCGAAGAGGGGCCAGAGCGAGTTGATCCCTCCTAAGGGGTCGAGGACGCCCTGCACCAGGAAGTATCCCCATCCCGCGACGATGAGCGCCGAGGCGAACACGATGCTGGGATACCAGGAGGTGCGGCCAAGGGGCCGCCAGACTTGGCCGGCCAGCTCCTGGAGCATGAAGCGGCCCACCCGGGTGCCGGTATCAACGGTGGTCAGGATGAACAGAGCCTCGAACATGATGGCGAAGTGGTACCACAGCGCCATCAGGCCGGTGCCGAAAGCGTTGCTGAAGATGTGCGCCATCCCCACCGCCAGTGATGGGGCACCGCCGGTTCGTCCCAGCAAGGTTTTCTCACCCACGTCAGCAGCCAGGCGGTTGATCTGTTCGGGTGTCACTGTAAACCCCCAGCCACGGATCACCTCGGCCGCTGACTGCGCGCTCCCGCCCAGTGTCGCCAGCGGCGAGTTGATGGCGAAATAGATGCCTGGCTCGAGCAACGCCGCCGCGCAGAGGGCCATCACCGCCACGAACGATTCCATCAGCATCCCGCCGTAGCCGATCAGGCGGGCGTCGCTTTCCCGGGTCAGCATCTTGGGCGTGGTGCCGGAGGCAACCAGGGCGTGGAAGCCACTGATGGCGCCGCACGCGATAGTGATGAACGCAAAGGGAAAGAGCTTACCCGCGAACACCGGTCCGGTCCCGTCCACAAATTGGGTAACCGCCGGCATCCGGAGGGGCGGGAGCACCAGCAGAATTCCCAGGGCCAGCAGGAGGATGGTGCCGATCTTCATGAAGGTGGAGAGGTAGTCCCGGGGGCAGAGCAGCATCCAGACCGGCAGCACGCTGGCGATGAAGCCGTAGGCGATCATGCCGTACGCGATAGTGAGCCCGGAGGCCGTGAAGTACGGCGCCAGCGTGGGTGACTCGGCGACGTAGCGCCCGGCGACCAGAGCGGCGAGCAGCAGCACGACTCCGATCGCCGACGCCTCGAGGGTGCGGCCGGGCCGCCAGGCCTTCATCCAGAACCCCATCAGGATCGCGATGGGGATAGTGCAGAGGATGGTAAAGACTCCCCAGGGGCTGTCCTTCAACGCATTGACGACTACCAGGGCCAGCACGGCCAGGAGAATGACCATGATCGCCAACACCGCGATCATGGCGAGTAATCCGGTCATCGGCCCGGTCTCCTCCTTGGCCATCTGACCCAACGATTTGCCGTCCCGCCGCATGGAGCCGAACAGGATCACAAAGTCCTGGACCGCCCCGCCGAGCACTACGCCGAAGACGATCCAGATGGTGCCGGGCAGGTAGCCGAACTGGGCTGCCAGGACCGGACCGACCAGGGGTCCGGCTCCTGCGATGGCGGCGAAGTGGTGTCCAAACAGGACCCAGCGGGAAGTGGGGACGAAGTCCCTGCCGTTGGCCAGCCGCTCGGCCGGCGTGGCGCGACGGTCGTTCAGCCCGAAGACCCGATCGGCCAGGAAGCGGCTATAGAAGCGATAGCCAATGAGATAGGTGCCGGCCGCCGCGAGAATCAACCACGCCGCGCTGATGCTCTCGCCCCGGTGGAGAGCCAGGACACCCCAAGCGATCGCCCCGGCTGCTGCCAGGATCAGCCAGCCGATTTTTCTCCAGTGCATGGGACTAAGCTATATGTCACCCTGAGCGCAGCGAAGGGGGCAGAGTTGGAGTCCTTGCCGGTCGTTCAGACGCCCCGTACCTTCGACTTCCATGCCATTGCCACCGTTCGGCTTCGGTCACCGGCCCTCATGGGAATACGAGGCGCCGGAAGGAGCTGGTGCCGCGCTCGCCGAGCCCAAACCCCAGCCCATCACAAAGGGATGGCGGGGGAAGGTCGTCATCGTGACCGGTGGGGCCACCGGGCTGGGCCGGCACATCTCCATGGAATTCGGCAGGCTGGGCTGTCACGTCGCATTCTGCTTCGTGACTATGCCGGGGCGGGACGTGAGCGAGCAGGCCCTCCTCACCGAGACCGCCCTCACCGGGATGGGGATTCAGGTCTACGCTCACCGCTGTGATGTTCGGGACCGCAGTGCCGTCGAGCACTTCGTGGGTGAGACCAAACAGCGGCTGGGCGGGGTGCATTTCCTGATCAACAATGCCGGCATTGCCAACGACGGAGCTCTCTGGCGGCTGTCGCAGGAAGCCTGGAACGAAGTGCTGGATACCAACGTCACCGGGTCTTTCAACTGCATCCGGGCGGTGGCTCCCATCTTTCGAAGCCAGCACTACGGGAAGATCGTCAGCGTGAGTGCCCACCAGGCGGATCGGCCCGGATTCGGGGTGGCCAATTACGCAGCGAGCAAGGCGGCGCTGCTGGGCCTCACCCGCGCCGCAGCAGTCGAGCTGGGACCGGCCAACGTCAATGTCAACGCCGTCGCTCCCGGCTTCATTCGCACCGAGCGGATGGCCATGCTTCCGACCGAGGTCATCGAACGGGCCCGGAAGAGCTCCGTCCTCGGGCGAGTGGCTGAACCCGACGATGTCGCCCACGTCATCTCCTTCCTCTGCTCCGATTCCGCCCGACACATCACAGGACAGACCATAGTCGTTGACGGGGGACTTTCCTTAGAGTGAAACGGAAGAGTGAAGAGTGAAGACTTTTCACTTTTGACTGCCTCCGGTTTACGTTTTTGCATGCCTTTAACCAATCGGAAGTTGTCTCCCGCGCTGTGCGTGGGATTGGTCGCTCTGCTTGCCTGCCGACTCAACGCTCAGGACGAGTCCAAGCCCCAGCCGGAGGTGGGGTCCAAGCCCCAGCAGGAAGTGCGGACTCTCGCGACCGGCCCACTGGCGGGGCAGACCATCGCTGTGCTTCCTCTGACTCTCGTGGTTGCCGATCCGGCGCTCGAATCCGACTCGCTTTATACCCGGTACCGGGCGCGGCCGGCCGGGCTGCTCCACGCCGATTCCCTCTTGAATGAGGAGATCAAGGCGCGAAGCCCGGAGGTGAACTGGGTGTTCCCACCCAAACTGCGAAAGATCGCCCGGCGATCCGCCGGCTTCGTGGGAGACCCCGATCAGATGGGCCAGGCCGTGCTGCGCTCACCTAACTTCAGCAAGGTCCCCGACCCGCTCCGGTCCTCGTTGCGGGGACTGGTAGCGCTGGTGGATGGACGGTTCGCGCTGGTGCCTGCGTCCCTGGGCTTCGGCCCGGAGCCCAACGGGCAGATCCGGGCGGACCTCACCCTGGTGCTGGCCGACGCCCGCAGCGGCAAGATCCTGTGGCGGAGTCTGGCCTACGGACGGGGGACCTCGCCGGATCAGGCGCTGGATGCGGCCGTGGCCGCAGTGCTTCCCGTCTCCCAGGGTCCATGACCTACGATGTAACCCTCATCCCCGGCGACGGTATCGGGCCGGAGATCACTGCCCAGACGCTGAAGGTTCTCCAAGCCACCGGGCTCCGCTTCAATTGGGACGAAGAGCTAGCCGGGATGGCGGCGGTCGACGCGACCGGCACGCCGCTTCCCGACGCCACTGTCGAGAGCATCCGCAAGAACGCCCTGGCCCTCAAGGGACCGCTCACCACTCCGGTAGGCAGTGGCTTTCGCTCCGTCAACGTCGGACTGCGAAAGGAATTCGAGCTGTTCGCCAACATCCGTCCGGCCCGCACCATCGTGCCGGGGGGGCGGTTCGAGAACGTCGATATCGTTTTGGTACGGGAGAACCTGGAGGGACTCTACATCGGGGTGGAGCATTTCGTGGCCATCGGCGACGATCCCAGGGCGGTCGGCGAGTCGATGGCCATCGTCACCCGGCGAGGCTGCGAGCGGATCATCCGTTACGCCTTCGAGTACGCCGTCAAACACAACCGGCGCAAGGTCACCATCGTCCACAAGGCCAACATTCTCAAGATGGTGAGCGGACTGTTCCTGGAGGTGGGCCGGACCATCGCGAAGGAGTACGATGGCCGAATCGAATCCAACGACATGATCGTCGACAACACTGCCATGCAGCTGGTGCTGCGGCCGGAGCAGTTCGACGTGATGGTAACGACCAACATGTTTGGTGACATCCTGAGCGACGAGGTATCCGGTCTGGTGGGCGGGCTGGGCCTCGCTCCCGGGGCCAACATCGGCACCAAGGCGGCGATTTTCGAGGCGGTGCACGGGAGCGCGCCGGATATCGCGGGGAAGGGTATCGCCAACCCGTCGGCCCAGATGTTCGCCGCCGCGATGATGCTGGATCACCTAGGTGAGCTGGACCGGGCCGAGCGGGTCCGCCACGCCATCATTACCACGATCGTGAAGGACGGGATCCGCACCCGCGATCTCGGGGGGACCGCGTCCACCGAAGAGTTTGGCAGTGCAGTCGCTAAGCGGGCTGCTGCCTGAGGTCCCCTGCGTTCGCTGCCAACGCCGGATCCGGGGACTCGGCTGGGGCGAGTTGTGTCCCGACTGCCGGGCGGAGCGGAAGCGGCGTGCAAGCCGACTGGCCAGCCGCATCTCCCTCGGCGCGACGGTGCTGATGGCGGCATACGTCGCGCTTCGCGTGCCCGCGGCCCCCATGGCGCGGCTCTACGGCGCCATCGCGGTCCTGGCCACCTACATCATCGTGCGCCGGATCGCCACTCTCGTGGCCATGGAGTATCTCAAATGAAGGCAAACGAAGCGGGGCGGCGGGGCCGCGGGGCCGTGAGGCTGGGCGCTCTACTGATATCTTTTCTGGCCGCCCCGCTGCCCGGCAGCCTCGCTGCCCCGCCGCTTCACGCCCAGACCTCACTGACTATTTACAACGACGGCCGGGTCCTGATGCGCCGCTCGGTTCAGGCCAATGTCCCGAAGGGGCCATCTACTCAGCGGCTCTCCCTTGGCGCGCTCGACCCGTCCACCATTTTTTCGCTCGACCCCGAGGTCACTCTGGATCGGGTGTCGTATGACGGTGCGGTGGACGAGGCGAGTGTGCTGCGGCGCTCGGTGGGGAAACGGCTGGTATTTCGTCTGAGTGAGCCACGGGACACCGTAAGCGCGCTGGTCCTCGGCGTCGACCCGCTGCGATTGCAGCTGCCGGACGGCCGGATCAGCTTTACGGCGCCGGGGTTGGCTCTGTACCCCAGCGATGTCGTGGTGGTCGAGCCGACTGCGGTACTCACGCTCCGCAGTGATCGAGGCCAGGACCAGCTTCGGCTGGGCTACTTCACTAGCGGCGCCTCCTGGCAGGCCAGCTATCAGGTGGTGTTGGGGCGGGAGGATGCCCGGGTCACTGGCATGGCGGTCCTGCCGTCAGAATCGCTTCGGGCCGAGAACGCCGAGATTCACCTGCTCGCGGGAGCAGTGGCGCGGGCCCAGCCGCCAGGCATGCCGCCACAACCGCTGATGCGGAAGGAAATGCGCGCCGCCGCTGACGCCATGCAGGTGAGCGAAGTGGCAGTCGAACAGCGGGTGGGCGAGTTCCATCTCTATTCTCTGCCGGGCCGCAGTACGCTGCTGCCAGGCCAGACCACCTCGGTGTCGCTCTTCGACCCCGCCCAGGTCAAGTACGAGCACAACT
>DASRIN010000501.1:0-6394 GCA_035649975.1 Gemmatimonadales bacterium | reverse complement strand
CAGTTAGCTGTCCTGGCTGACGGGCGCGCGTTCAGCAAATGAGACGAAGGACACAATACCCTACTTATCCGATAGAGTAAATAGGCAAGCGGCATGCCGGTTCTGAAGGCGGGTTACTGCTCTATGGCGAGAGCTGCTACTTGATCGACTTTGCTGCGGAGGGAAGCGAGAGAGGTTCCGTCCAGGATCCTGGCGGTAGCGTCCCGGACTTCCTTCATGGCAAGGTGGACCCCACAGACCGCCTCGTTACGGCAGTCCGCGCAGCGCAGGTAAGCTGTCTGGCTGGCGCAGGGCACCGGGGCCAGCGGTCCGTCGAACATCCGGACGATCTGGCCGAGGTAGATCTCCGAGGGGTCTCGGGCGAGGAGGTATCCTCCTCCCTTTCCCTTTCGGCTCTGGAGCAACCCCTGATTCTTGAGTCCCAGGAGAATCAGCTCCAGGAACTTGGGGGGGATCTGTTCTGCCCGAGCCAAGTCGGCGATCCGCATGGGCTCGTCGCGGTTCTGATCGGCCAGGGCGAGCAAGGCCTTAATGGCGTATTTGGCCTTCTTAGAGAGCATCGCGCGTAATCGTGGGAGTCGAGCCGAATATAGTCGGTCCCACAGCACCTTCCTGGCACGAGACTCGCATCACACAAGGCGCCTTTCTCCACCCCATCATCTCGACCTCGGGAAAACCAGCGATGCTGCAACTCCTCAAGAGGCTCCCGGTCCTCCGGGATCCTGCGGCCAGGCGTTTCATCAAACAGCTGCCGGGTATCCGCCACACCAAACACGCCATTCAAAGAACCCGCCATGCCTACTATCGCAGCTTCGGCGGAGCCCAGCTCAAGAAGCTCCTCGCCAGCGAAGGCCGCAAGCGGATCGTGATCGGGGCATGGGACAAATGCGATTCAGGCTGGATTCCAACCCAACAGGATTTTCTCGACCTCAACAAGCCCACGGACTGGCAGCACTTCTTCCAGCGGGACTCGGTCGACGCGATGTTGGCCGAGCACGTCTGGGAGCACCTGAGCGAGGAGGAAGGCCTCGCCGCTGCCCGAACCTGTTTCATCTACTTGAAGCCTGGCGGGCACCTCCGGGTGGCGGTTCCGGACGGACTGCACCCGGATCCCACCTACGTCGAGCTGGTGAAAGCCAAACACGGAATCAGCAACGGGACCTCACGGCCGAGCACGGCGCTGGACGGGAACGGGGCTCACCACAAGGCCCTCTACACCTATCGCAGTCTGAAGCAGCTCTTCGAGCATGCCGGCTTCGAGGTAGAGCTCTACGAGTACTTCGACGAAGACGGAGAATTTCACTGCCAAGAGTGGGACCGCGCGGCGGGAACGATCTGGCGGTCCAAGCGATTCGACCCCCGGAATAAGCGGGGCGGACTGAAGAGTGTATATCCCGGCACCCTGGGAGACTACCTCAGCTACTCCTCCATCATTCTAGACGCCGTGAAGCGCTGAAGCCCGGCACCACGCCGGGCTTCTCCACTCACATGTAACCATCCCGCCGAAGGGTCTCCAGGCCGCCACCGCCTTCCTTGTCCTGGGCCCGGCCCGACCGCTCGGCGATGTTGGCGAACTTGCCGGATTTCAGCTCCAGGATGATGTCGTCCACGTTGCGCGCGTCCGAGTCGACCGCATGGGTGCAGGTGTAGCAGCCCAGTGACCGGTAGCGCTTTCCCTCGCCCTGGTTGTAATACAGCGAGACGGTAGGGATGTTCTCCCGCCGGATGTACTCCCAGATATTGAGCTCAGTCCAGTCGAGCAGCGGGTGGATCCGCAGGTGGGTCCCCGGCGCGAAGTCGGTCTTGTACTGATTCCAGAACTCGGGCGGCTGGTCGCCGACGTCCCACTGCGACTGCGCGGTGCGGGGCGAGAAGTAGCGCTCCTTGGACCGGCTTCCCTCCTCGTCCGCGCGTGCACCGACGATCACGCCGGTGAACGGCTCAGTGTTGCGGTCCAGCTCGTACGCCTTCTTGGTATGGTTGAGCCGGTACCGGGGCCATTCGCCACTCAGGGTATGCTTCAGCGCGTCCGTCTTCAGCGCCTTACAGCACGCGATGCGATCGATGGCGCCATGGGGAAAGGTGCGCTTCTCCTCCAGCGCCTGCCGATTCTGGCCATAGATCATGGTCAGATTCCATTCCAACGCCAGGCGGTCCCGATACTCGATCATCTCGGGGATCTTGAACGAGGTGTCGATGTGGATCAACGGAATGGGCACGTGCCCGAAGAACGCCTTCCGGGCGAGCCACAGCAGCACCGTGCTGTCCTTCCCGATCGACCAGAGCATCCCCAGGTTCTTGAAATTGGCGTACGCTTCCCGGAGGATGTGGACGCTTCGGTTTTCCAGTTGGTCGAGATGGTCCATGCCGCTTTCCATCAGAATTGCTCCTCGAATTGCTCCAGCACCTTCGCCACGCACTGCTCGACGCTGAGTGCTTGGGTGTCCAGCGTCAGCTCCGGCCGCTCCGGTGTCTCGTAGGGGTCATCGATGCCGGTGAAATTCCTCAGCTCCCCCCGGCGGGCCCGGGCATACAGCCCTTTGACATCGCGCCGCTCGCACTCCTCCAGCGGAGTGGCGACATAGATCTCGGCGAAGTTGGGGCAGAGCCGGCGAATGAAGTCGCGCGACTCGCGGTAGGGCGACACGAACGACGCCACCACCGTCACTCCATGCACCGACAGCCTGCTTGCCATGTAGCCGGTGCGGCGCAGGTGTTCCTCCCGTTCCGCGCGGGTAAAGCCGGTCTGAGGGAACACTTCGCGCAGCGCATCGCCGTCGATGTACTCCACCTCCACACCGCGCCGAACCAGCTCCTGATGGACCCGTATGGCGATCGTGGTCTTCCCCGAGCCGCTCAGCCCGGTGAACCACAACACCGGGGCCGCAGCCCTGGTTCCGCCGTGGGTCATGGCTCCCGGGGTTGGAGCAGGATCCAGACCGGTTCTCATACTCCGATGACGAAGCTCGGGTTGCGCAGATCGGGCTTGTTGTAGGTCAGAGGCGACCGGCGCTCGCCATTCCGTCCGGACTGGCGATATACGCAGTCCCCTGCTGCAACATCCCATTCCATGGTGGGGCCGAGCCGGGGGTAGATGTCGGCCTTCCCTTCGGCGACCCAACAGAACTTGAGTGAACTCCCGGCCTTGACCCGGCGCGCCACCGGAATGGTGCGCAGATACTCCTCCAGCTCGGGCGACGGGTGGGAGAGACTTTCCACCACGGTCAGCGGCACACCCGGCTTCGGATGGCTGGAATAGATCCGCTCTGGGGCGCCTCCCCGCTCCTCGCGCCAGGCCCCCTCTCCCTTGACCGCCCAGTAGAGCAGGTCGAGCGCGGGGGCGAGGACCACGCCCAGGACCGGCTCGCCCTCCTCGATCAGGGCCACGTTGACGGTGAACTCTGCCCGGCGCTTGATGAATTCCTTGGTGCCATCGAGCGGGTCGACCAGCCAGAAGCGCCGCCACGCGCGTCGGGTCTCGAAGGCAGCCGCGTCGGCTTCCTCGGAGACCACCGGGGTAGAAGGGTCGAGCTTCTGTAGTCCGTCCACCAGAATGTCGTGAGCCACCTCATCAGCCAGGGTGACGGGACTGCGATCGTCCTTCTGGCGGACGTCCGAGGGTGCTTCGTCAGCGTAGTACCGCATGGTGGCACGGCCGGCCTCACGAGCCAAGTCGGCCACGGCAGCACGGAGATCGGTGGTGGTTACCATGGGCGGAAGATGATGCCCTTGTCCTGGAGGTGTGCCTTGAGCTGGTCCACTGATTCAGTCGTGGCGCCCTCAGGCAGGTGCAGGTCGTAGCTGAGATCGGTGGTGATGGTCTCGCCCGCCCAGATGGTCTCGATCCAGTCCGGCTGCACCGCGGTCTTGATGACCTCGAGATCGTCCTGGGTGAGCTCGGCGGCTGCCACGATCAGAATGATCCCGGCATCCAGCATCAGGTTGGCGATTTCGGCCAGCCGGCGCATGTGCTCCAGCCGATTTTCCGGCTTGCGCTCGATGTCGGCGTCGACGCCGTAGAGCACGCTTCCGATGCCCAGGAAGTAGACCACCTTGCCGTCCTCGAAGAGCTTGCCCTCGAGCGCCTTGGCCAGCCCCTTCCGCTCGGTCTCCTGCTCGCCGGTCACCAGAATGAGTGCGGCCTTCTGGTTGTACTTCTCGGCCCGGTGCTCGGGCTGAATGATGCTGGGCTCCCACTTGTAATTGCGGAGCAGCACCCGGTCCCTAACGGCGGCCTGCCGGTCGGTCAACGCCTCCCGCACGATTCCACCGCCCCGGATCTCGTAGTCGTCCACGATGACGAACCGGCTGGTGGCGGCAATGTCGTCGGCCAGATCGCAGGCGATGGCCCGGTCCAGCTTGAGCACACATTCGGCGACATCATGCCGCTGAATCACCAGCCGCTGGTTGGTGGCGTCGAGCGTGGAGGCATCCATCACCCGGATGATGTCCTCCAGGCGGCAGCTGACCCGGGCGGTGCCCAGCTTCAGGAGATACTCCTTCCGCTTGACCATGGGCTCCTTACCCAGCCAGAACAGGCTCACCCGCAGCCGGGTGGTCACCTGGGGTCGAGTCTGGGACTCCAGCGTCGCCATCTCGCCCCGGGTGATGTAGATCTGCTCCTGGAGGGTAAATCCGACCGCCCAGCCCGCCTCGGCCTTGTTCGGCACCGCCCGGTTGAACGCCTCGATACTCTTGACCCGGCTCTTCTTTCCCGAGGGGTAGAAGATCACCGAATCGCCGACGCTGACGCTGCCGGAATCGATTGTTCCCGCGACGATCCGGCGGTCATCACCCTGCTTGGTGAATTTGTAGACGTCCTGGACCGGCATGCGGAACGGGCGATCCACCGGAGCCGCCTCGCTCCGGAAGGCGTCCAGCCCTTCCAGCACCGTGGGACCCTGGTACCAGGACAGATTGGGCGAGCGATCCGCGATATTGTCACCACCCCGCGCGGAAACCGGAATGAAGCAGGAGGGCCGGATGCCGACCTGATCCAGAAACGCCCCGTATTCGCGGACAATGCGGTCGTACACGCCGCGATCCCAGCCCACCAGGTCCATCTTATTGACCACTACCGCGAGCTGGCGGATGCCGAGCAGCGACATCATGTAGCCGTGGCGGCGGGAGTTCTCCTGCACTCCTTCGGCGGCATCGATCACCAGCAGGGCCGCCTCGGCGCGCGCGGCTCCGGTGATCATGTTCTTCAGGAATTCGATGTGCCCGGGCGCGTCGAGGATGAGGTAGTGCCGCTTGCGGCTCTTGAAGAACACCCGCGCCGCATCGATGGTGATGCCCTGCGCCTGTTCGTCCTTCAAGGCGTCGAGCAGGAATGCGTATTCGAACGGCTTGGAATTGAGCTCGCACTGGGCCCGCACCTGCTCCAGCTTCCCTTCGGGAAGAGAGTGGGTATCGGCCAGCAGGCGGCCTATCACGGTGCTCTTTCCGTGATCGACGTGGCCGACGATCACGATGCTCATCCGCTGCTGAACTTCAGGCTCGCTAAGGGCTGGTCGCGACGGCTCGACCTGATACAGAGTGCTTGTCAGAGGTTCCTCCATCGAGTATCGCCAGCCTCTAAGCGAAAAGAGTGCCGCAGTGTACAGCTGCACCGAGGGAGCAGCCACGTCTTCCACTCAGCGTGACACCGGTCACACCGTTGCTCGAGTGTGGACGCGAAAACGGCGGGAACGGGCCCGCCGCTTTCCTGCGAGGCGTCCGCCCGAGGCGGCTTTTACTGCTCTTCGACGGCGTAGTCGTACGGATAGTAGTAATCACCGTATTGCGAGACTTCCCCGCCTGGATCGTTCAGGACCGTCCCGACCACCTTTGCCCCCACATTGACCAGCTGCTGGTGGGCCCGCTTGGCAGCCACCCGATCGGTCTGCCCTGCCCGGACGACGAGCAGCACCCCATCGGCGAGCGATGCCAATATCCCGGCATCGGCGGTGGCCAGCACCGGAGGGGTGTCCAAGATGACTAGATCGAAGCTCTTGGCCAGCTCCTGCAGCAGCGCCCGCATCCGAACGCCACTCAGCAGACCCGACGGATTCGTGGGCAAGGCACCACAGGTGAGGAGCGAGAGTCCCCTCACATTGGTGGGCCGAATGACGTCAGTGACCGGCCGCCCGGAATCAGTGCGACCAGCTCCCGGATTGAAGGTGAGAGACTGGGACTCGTCGCTGCCGTTGTGGCTGGGTGTGAGCAGCTCCATCAGACCCGGCGATCGGGGAACTTGAAAGAGCCCATGCAGCCGGGGGCGGCGCACGTCGCAGTCCACCAGGAGCACCCTTAAGCCGTCGTGGGCAAACGTGACCGACAAATTGGCCGAGGTGAGCGTCTTCCCCTCGCCTGGGGCCGCACTGGTGACCACCAGGGTCTTCATGTCGTCGCC
>DASRIN010000500.1:0-2273 GCA_035649975.1 Gemmatimonadales bacterium | reverse complement strand
GGGCTGAACGTTGCACAGGATTGAGAAGCTTTCCTGACCGATCAGGTCCTGCCAGCCGGCCCTTTCAGGGCATATGCCGTTGTAGTATTAGAGGGTGTCTGAGAAGGGGTCATCGGGCCAGCCGAGCGAGCATCAGACTGCTCATGGCGAGGGAGATCCAGGCCTCCTCGGTTGCGGGTAAGGCCTCGTAGTCCTTACTGAGCCGACGATAGCGTCCCAGCCAGGCGAAGGTGCGCTCGACGACCCATCGTCGCGGCAGCACCTGAAAGCCGCTCGGCATCAGGGGCGGCTCCTGGTCGGCCGGCCACCAGACCCAGCGCCGTGGCTTGCGCACCACGCAGACGCTCAGTCCGAGCGTCTGCTCGATCCAGGTCACCGTCTTTCCCGCATACCCGGCATCGACCCAGAGGTGGCGCAGACTGGGGAAGCGGTCGGTGATGCCCTCCAGCACCAGCCGTGCCCCGTCCCGATCACTCACATCGGCGGGATGGACCACGGTCGTCAGCACCAGTCCTCCCGTATCCACAAGCAAATGACGCTTGCGCCCGTTGAGCTTCTTGGCTCCGTCGTAGCCGCGAGGCCCCCTTTTTCCGTGGTCTTGGCCGACTGGCTATCGAGGATGGCCGCACTCGGCTGGGCGGTGCGTCCGGACCGTTCCCGCACCAACTCGCGCAGCTCGTCGTTGAGCCGCTCCCACGTCCCGTCGAGCCGCCACATCCGGAAATAGTGATAGACCGTCTGCCAGGGCGGATAGTCGTGCGGCAACGCGCGCCAGGCAATCCCGCCGCGCAGCACGTAGCGCATCGCATCGACCAGTTCTCGGGTCGGGTGAGCACGAGGGCGGCCACCCGGGAGCGCACCCGGGAGACGCGGCTCAAGCTGGGTCCATTGGGCATCGGTCAGATCCGACGGGTACCGACGGCGGGGCATGGCAGCCTCCGGGCAAAACGACTACCATCAGGGCTTCTCCACCATCCTATACCCTTCTCAGACACCCTCTAATACGGAATGCGGGTGTAGACTACCGGAATGGCAAGAAGAATGGCGATCGCCTCGCATCTGTCGATCGCAGACCTGGAGCAGCGCTATCGGCAGGCGGGGGACCCGGTAGCCCGCAGTCAGTGGCAGATCCTCTGGTTGCTGGCCGGTGGCCTGCCCACCGCGGAGGTGGCCCGCGTCACCGGCTACTCGGTGCGGTGGGTGCAAGAGATCGCCCGCCGCTACCGCGCGGGACCGGCGGCGATCGGGGACCGGCGCCATAGCAACCCGGGAGCCGCTCCCTTGCTGAACGGGGAGCAGCAGGAGCAGTTGCGGGCGGCCCTGGCCGGCCCGACCCCGGATGGCGGGATCTGGACCTGCCGGCAGGTGGCCGCCTGGATCGGGGAGCGGATCGGACGCCCGGTCGACCCGGCCCGCGGCTGGGAGTGGATGCGCCGCCTCGGCTTCACGCCCCAACGCCCTCGTCCCCGCGAGACCCGCGCTGATCCCGTGGCGCAGGAGGTGTTCAAAAAGGGGGGCTCGCCGCCACGCTCGCGGTGGTGAGAGCCGCTCATCCTCCGGCAGAGATCACGCTCTGGGCTGAGGACGAGCATCGCCTGGGCTTGCTGCCGGTGGTGCGCCGGGTGTGGGCCCCGAAAGGCCAGCGGCCCACGGCGCAGGTCCATCGCACGTACACGTGGCTCTCTGTCTACGGCTTCGTTCGGCCCCACACCGGCCACAGCTGGTGGTGCCTCCTCCCGACGGTGACGGTGCCGGCGATGACGCTGGCCTTGGCCACCTTCGCGCGCGATGAGGGCATCGACGCCACGCATCGCGCCGTGCTCGTCGTTGATCAGGCCGGCTGGCATACCGGGGCCGACCTCGTGCTCCCCGAGGGGATCGATGTGGTCTTCCTGCCGGCGGCCTCCCCGGAGTTGCAACCGGCCGAACGGCTCTGGACGCTGGTCGATGAACCGGTGGCCAACCGCGCTTTCGCCGATCTCACTGAACTGGAAGCCGTGCTGGTGGAGCGCTGCCGCCGCTTGGAGGCTGATCGCGAGCGCCTCAAAGCCCACACCCACTTCCATTGGTGGCCAGCCGAGCCCTCGCCTCCAGTGCAGCAGTAATTACCCGCATTCCGTATAAGTGGCCCCTCAGCCTCAATCTTTGAATGCTGATCCCTGGAGGCTGGACTGGCTCAGGACATCTGGTAGAGCGCGGCAGTGTTGAAGTCGCAGTATGAGTCTCGCACCAGTTCTACCGAGACGGACTGTGCCCGCCCCGGAGCCCGACGC
>DASRIN010000499.1:0-4880 GCA_035649975.1 Gemmatimonadales bacterium | reverse complement strand
CGCCAAGCCGTATTGTCGCGCCGTTTCGCGCCGCACCGCTATGGCGTAGGTGTTCTGAAAACCCAGAGGCGGCAGCCAGCGAGCTCCATACCGGCGGCGGAACTCGGTGGCCACCTGGCGATACACCTGTCGCGGGTCGCTGCTGGGTTGCCCGCCGAGTATCGCCAGCAAACCAGTGCCGGTGTACTCGGGATAGGCGTCGATGCGATTGGTTCGGAGCGCCTGGAAGGCGATCTCGGTGGCGCCGAGCCCGGGACGCCGCTCCACCTGAAAGCCGCGGGCCTCCAGGAGCTGGGCAAACATCTCTGCCAGAAGGTACGACTCGCCGAACGGCTTGGAGGCAATAACGACGGGTCGCGGCCCGCCCGCCAGAAACAGAGTGAGCAGAAAGATTGTGGTCACATCTGGAGCACCTGAGCTCGCTGCAGCAGCCGGCTCACGTACTCGGTGGCCGGTGCGTCGCGCAGCTCACGGGGTGGGGCCGACTGCTCTATCCGGCCCTGTCGCAGCACAACGACACGATCGGCCAGGAGGAAGGCCTCGTGCAGATCGTGGGTCACCAGTACCGCCGTGACACCGAGCTCTCGCCGGATGGCCCGGAAGGTGGCCTGAACATCAGCCCGGGTAATGGCGTCCAGGGCCCCAAACGGCTCGTCGAGGAGTACCACGTCCGGTTTGGCCGCAAGAGCGCGGGCCACCGCCACTCGCTGGCGCTGTCCTCCCGAGAGCTCGCTCGGCCACCGATCGGCGAAGGTCGCCGGTTCGAGACCCACCAGCTGGAGCGACTTCGCTGCCAGCTCGCGCGCGCCGGTGACTTCCCTGAGCCAGGGCACCAGCTCCACGTTGCGCTGCACTGTCCAGTGAGGAAGCAGCCCTCCATCCTGCGGTACATAGCCGATCCGGCGCCGCAGCCGAATGGCATCGAGCTGAGCCACATCGGTGCCATCGACCAGAACCCGGCCCTCATCGGGATCGACCAGCCGATTGAAACACCGAAGCAAAGTCGTCTTGCCGGATCCACTCTCGCCCACCAGCGCTACACATTCTCCGCGGACAACTGCGAGTGAAACCCGATCCAGCGCCACTGTCGTGCTGTAGCGTTTGGTTACGTTCTCTGCGCGAAGGAGGATGTCGGGGCCCTGAACTACCGCAAGCTTTGGCAGCACGCTTCCCTACTTTCGTGGCAAACTACCAGACCATTCGCTTACAGCGCCGAGCTCAACCAGAGGATCTCTTCTCTGCCTGGGAGGCAAGCTGCAGAATTGCGCAGGCTGAATTCGAGCTCGCCACCAATCCAAGTTATTGTGTCGCGGCATCCCCATCAGCATGAGTCACACGCATTGCACCATCGGCCCGACTGCCAGCGCGACATGAAGGAAAGTGCATCGGACGCGAGCGCGAAAGTTGCGTGCCTTCCGGATCTCTCACTCCGCTGTTTCGCTCGAACCTCGGCGCCGAATGGGGTGTGCATGTATCGTATCGAGCTCTCACCCGGCGAAGAAACCGTCTTTCGATCGATCGAAGAGCTGGCAGTCGCCATCAAGCGAGGAGTGATCACTTCTCGCGCGCACATCTGGCACAACGCATCGAGTCGATGGCTGCCGATCCAGTTTCATCCCCACTACAAGGTGGCCGTCTCGATGGAGCTCAGCCAGGCGGCACTGGTGGCCGGTCCCCCGGTCAAGCAGCTCTCTTCACTGAAACTGCAGCAGCCCGCCAACACGGAGCCTCCGGCATCAGCATTCGTCCCGTCGGCCGAGGCCACCGCCCGGCAGGCGCCCGCTACCAAAAAGAAATCGGGCTCGGACCAGCCGAAGTCCAAGCGAAGCCGCCGGCAGGGCCAGCCTCGCCGCCAGCTCCGAATTGCACTGGTGGGCGCACTCCTCATCGGCGGAGCCCAATGGGTGCTTTCCGCTCCATTGTTCTCTCGCTCCGAGATGCCGGCAATCATAAAGGCCCAACGGCACCTGATCGCTGTCCCCACCGAAGCGACGAATCGGGTCAGCCTGCCCAATAGCGCTGCGATGGTGCCGGTGCTTCCCGGCCCCCAGGCCACCACGGCGCCGGTCAACCTCCAGGGGCTGACCGAACCGACCCACGGTCGTCCGACTGCCCCCAGTTTCGGCGGAACCGGCGCCACGGTCGAGAGCGGGTCCGCATCCATCGAACCGGCTCCGGATTCTATCGATGTGACGGTCCCGCAAATACCCAGTGCCGATTCGCTGCGGTCGAGGATGGTGGATTCCCCCAGCAGCAAGGCCATTCGGCCCGCTAGACGTTAGACACCCGTGTGACTCATCCCACAGCAACCGTCTCCTAAACGACTGATAATCCAGCGGCGTAACCCCTTGTTTATCAACAACTTATGTTGATAAACCTGTGGATAACGACGTTGGCTTGTGGAAAAACTCCGTCAGACCAATCTGCCAGGGGGCCAGGATGGCGAGAGCGATATGGAGCGGCTCCATCAGCTTCGGGATGGTCAGCATCCCGGTCAAGCTGTTCGGGGCGACAGAGAGCAAAGACATATCGTTCCATCTCTTGCACGCGAAGGACGGGACCCGTCTCCAGCAACGCCGCTGGTGCCCCACCGATGAGGTCGACGTACCCTGGAACGAGGTTGCCCGGGGCTACGAGTACGCCAAGGGCCAATATGTGGTCCTTACCGACGAGGACTTCGAGCGGCTTCCGCTGCCCAGCAAGCACACCATCGAGTTGAGTGCGTTCGTGGAGGAAAAGGAGATCGACCCGGTCTTCTACGAGCGGAGCTATTACTTGGAGCCCACCGACCGGGGCGAGAAGGCTTACGCTCTACTGATCAAGGCGCTGGAGAAGCGCGGCCTCACCGCCATTGCCACGATCACGATCCGCAAGAAGGAGCAGCTCTGCGCCCTCCGCTCCCACGATGGCACCATCATGCTGGAGACGCTCTACTATCCGGACGAGATCCGGCAGGAGCGGGGAATGGATTTGAGCGCTGTGAAGATCACCGACCGGGAGCTGGAGATGGCGTTCACGCTGATCGACATCTTCCGCAAGCCGTTCGATCCCAGTGAGTACCACGATCACTACCGGGAGGCGTTGGCCGAGCTGATCGAGGCGAAGCTGGAAGGCAAAGAGGTGGTCTCCGCGCCGCCCGCCCGGGAGACTCGGGTCATCGACCTGGCCGACGCGCTCAAGCGGAGCGTCGAGGCGGCCAAGAAGCAAGCCGCCAAGCCCAAGCCGCCGGCCCGCGCCCGTACCCGGGCGTCACGTCCGGCTAAACGACCGCGGAAGGTGGGATGAGCCAGGTCAGCAGCCCGGTCGACAGCGTGCTCGAGCAGCTCGACGCACGCGAAACCAAAATGGTGTTGGCCATCGACGGAGCCGAGCTTCCAGTCACCAATCTGGACAAGGCCCTCTGGCCTGCTGCGGGCCGCAACCGAGCGCTCACCAAGCGCGACCTACTTCGTTACCTCACCCGGGTCTCCCCCTGGCTGCTTCCCCACCTCCGGGGGCGGCCGATGTTCACGACCCGCTATCCTGACGGCATCGCCGGCAAGAGTTTCTACCAGAAGCATTGGGAGAACCGGCCTCCGTTTGCCCGCACCGTCAGCATCTACTCCAGCCACAACGAGGGGGACGGCAGCTATCTCATCTGCGAGAATCTGCCAACTCTCTTGTTCCTGGCTCAGATGGGCGGCCTGGAGCTGCATCCCTGGTTCTCTCGGGTCGACACCGCGCCGGATGCGCGGGGTCGGAGCAAGAAGTTCACCGGCTCCGAGGCGAATCTGGAGCGGTCGGTGCTCAACTACCCCGATTTCGTCGTTTTTGACCTGGACCCCTACCTGTACTCGGGCCGGGAGGCCAAGGGCGAGGAGCCGGAGCTGCATCGCAAAGCATTCAAGCAGACCCGCGATCTGGCGCTCCGGCTGAGAGACCTGCTCGGCTCGCTGGAGCTCCAAGTCTTTGTAAAGACCTCGGGCCGCACCGGGCTGCACCTTTATCTCCCTATCGTGAGGAAGTTCGACTACGACGCCGCCCGAAGCATCGCCGAGACGATCGGCCGCTACGCCCTGCAGCAGTGGCCAACCGAAGTCACTCTGGAATGGGCCGTGGTGCGGCGGACGGGCAAGATCTTCTTCGATTACAACCAGAACAGTCGCGGCAAGTCGCTCTCTTCCATCCTGTGTCCTCGACGCCATCCCCTTGGCACCGTCTCCATGCCGGTCCAATGGGATGAGCTGGAGAGGATCTATCCTACGGATTTCACGTTGCGGACCGTACCGGGCATCCTGGAACAGCAGGGAGACCCCTGGGCCGACATTCTGACATCCAAGCAGGATCTCGGCGCCATGCTGGAGCAGCGGAGCGCCGGATGACCCGTGCCCTCAAGGCGTTGGCCAAGACTGCCCCGGGCGCACTGCGCTACCGGACCCAGCCATCCTGGATCCCTCCCATGCTGGCCACTTTGACCGAGGCTTTGCCCACCCAGGGCAAGTGGGTATACGAGCCTAAGCTCGACGGTGTACGTGCCCTCATCTATGGGACGGGTGGCGCGGTGCGAATCTTTTCCCGCAACCGAAAGCCGCTGAACGGCGCCTATCCGGAGCTGGTGGAGGCGCTGGAGACCGCGATGCGAGGTGATGCGGTGCTGGACGGCGAAATTGTGGCGTTCGACGAGCGAGGTGAGACCAGCTTCGCGCGGCTGCAGCAGCGGATGCAGCTGCGGGATCCGGTGCGAGCCCGACGGAGCCAGGTCCCCATTTATCTGTACCTGTTCGACTGCCTCTTCTACGAGGGAGTCGATCTCACCGGGCTGCCGCTGGTGGATCGCAAGGCGGTGCTGCGTGACGTGGTCTGGTTCGACGACTCAATCCGATTCACTCCTCATCGCACTA
>DASRIN010000498.1:0-5085 GCA_035649975.1 Gemmatimonadales bacterium | reverse complement strand
GAACTGCCACACCCTGCACGATCCATCATCCTGCCGGCCATCAGCCTGCAGGAGTTGCTCCGGTTGTGGTGCCGCCACAGATTCGAGGCGTCGGCCCCCAGTTCACCGCTTCGTCATCAACCCGTGGCCAGCAATTACTATGCGCGTCTATCTCGGTGCCCTGCTCTGCTTCACATCTGCGCTCAACGCTCAAGGTCAGAATCCCGGTGCGCTGGAACGCGACCTCCTGAAACAGCTCATCGAGATCAATACTAGTGACTCGGCTCGGCAAACCGGTCGCGCCGCACAGGCGATGGCTGACCGGCTGGTAGCCGCGGGCATTCCGCGGGAGGACGTGCAGGTGATCGAGACCTCCCCGGGCATTGTGAACCTGGTAGCGCGGTATCGCGGACGGGGCGGCGCAGGAGCCAAGCCGATCCTGCTCATGGCCCACATTGACGTGGTGGGCGCCCGGAAGGAGGACTGGTCCTCCGATCCCTTCGTGTTTCGTCAGGCGGATGGCTACTACTACGGCAGAGGATCCAGCGACAACAAGGCCGGGGCCGCCATGCTGGTGGCCAACTTCATCCGCTACAAGCGCGAGGGCTACGTACCGGAGCGAGACCTCATCATCGTATTGACCGGGGACGAGGAGACGACCGGGGGAGGCATCCAGGGGCTGGTGGAGAAGCACCGGGAGCTGGTGGATGCCGACTTCGCGCTGAACACCGACGCGGGCGGCGGGGAGCTCCGGGATGGGAAACCGATCGCCTTCAGCGTGCAGACTGCGGAGAAGGTGTATCTCACCTTCCAGCTGGAGGTCCGCAACAAGGGCGGGCACAGCTCGGTTCCCGAGGCGGACAACGCCATCTACCGGCTGACTGCCGGCCTTAACCGCCTGGCACGCTTCGCATTCCCGGTACGGCTGAACCAGACCACTCGGGCATTCTTCACCCAGACCGCCGTAACCCAGCCGCGGCAGCTGGCCACCGACATGCGGGCCGTGGCAAGAGATGGCGACCCGGCCGCCGCCCGCCGCCTTTCAGCCGCGGCTCCGTACTACAACTCGGTGCTCCGCACCACCTGCGTCGCCACCCGGCTCTTTGCCGGGCACGCCGACAACGCGCTTCCTCAGCTGGCACGGGCCACAGTCAATTGCCGCTTACTGCCGGATCACCCACCTGACTCGGCCGAGGCCACGCTGAGACGGGTTCTGGCCGATACGGCGATCCACCTCTCGCGGGACCGGCAGCCCACCCTCAGCCCGGCGTCGCCGTTGAGACCGGACGTGATCGAGCCGGTCACGGCCTTGGCCAAGAAGATGTGGCCTCAGGCGGTGGTCGTACCGGAGATGTCTACCGGAGCCACCGATGGGCTCTACGTGCGCAACGCCGGAATCCCCGTTTACGGGGTATCCGGAGTGTTCGAGCGGATCGACGACATCAGGGCCCACGGGCGAGACGAGCGGATCGGGGTGAAGGCGTTCCACGACGCGGCGGCGTATTGGTATGAGCTGGTCAAGACCCTGGGGTCGGAGAAACCCGCCCCACCCAAGTCCTAGATACTGGTCTCGGCGACGAACCGGAGCCCATACGCCGCAATTACTTAGGCCTGGCGACTTCAGCTAAGTCCTCATGTCAAGCCCACCCGGCACCGGCGGGGTTAGAGGGGGGAACTCCGCTGGAGCGTCTGACGGGTAACGGCACCAGGAAGGGAGGTTAAGAACACCGACAAGGCTGCCGACAATGGTGCAGCAGAACGGGACCATCCGTTCTGCGAACTACACTGCCAGGAGTCGCCATGCGCCTTGCCTTTGCCCGCTACGCACTGACCTTCGTCGTTTTCAGCACGATCAGCCGCCTCGAGTCCGGACCGAAAGGTTACCCGTACGCCTACTTCGAGCCGCCCCGCTCGGTCGGAACGCCGATCAGCGATCTGGCGCGTCGCTACAGCGGGCCGGGATTGGCTGACCGGATCGCCGGCCGACTTCGGCTGGAGACCGACATGACCCTCACGGAAATCGACCACCGATTGATCCGGCAACGTCTGGCTCAGGAAAGCTGAGTCCAAGCGGTGGGAAAACCGAGGTGATTCCACGGCCCCACCTCGCCGGAGCTATCCCTCACCACTGCGACCACGAGCCACTCTATTTCAGGATTTCGGGGTCGATCTCGACAAGATTGAAGGGCCTGGTTTCCAATGACAGGTACAGGTGATCGGGAATCGGTGGGAGGGAAGCCCCGAAATAGTAATTCAGGACCTTCCGCAGGACGTTCACAACAGTGACAGTGTCGGTAAACAGCTTTCCTCCTCCATCCGGAAGATAGTATGCTCCGAACGCGCCAAATCTCTCTCGGGCTTGTGATGGAGTGACCTGCTCAAGCGTGGGTGCCTTGCTGAAGCCTCGCATGGCAGTTCCGTGGTCGCCCTGAAGCAGGATGATCGGCGGCTTGCCAGGCCGATGTATCAGCTGCCGGACCAGCCCGAGGGTGAGTCTGTTGGCGCAGCGGACTTGATCGAGGTATCGAATATCCGGCTCGCCCCGATACGGTGCCACTTGGGGTTCACAGTTAGCATTCAGGACGTAGGGCAGATGCGGAAAAATAAAGTGGGCGAAAACGAAGGTGGGCTTGCCGCCAGTATCCAGAGTACCAATCCCATTGAAGGTCCGCTTGATGTGCTCCGCGTAGGTGGGATGTAGCGAGCCAACAGCACCCAAGACCGTGAAACGATACAGAAGATTGTTCAGCTGCGTGGCAGTCAATGAACGGCGAAGGCTAAGAGGTCCCCCTACCTGATACTCGTGATCCGCATACTCGCTGTGATCGGTTGCTCGCCACCAGTGTGAGGGGAAAAAAGCAAATTGGTAGTCCTGCGATTTAAGGAACCGGACAATCCGATTGTGCTCCAGAAGGTAGTTGGGAAGTGAGCGGTCGTTACTTCCTCGTCCCACTTCGATCGCAACCCGGCTGAGATACGCAAAGTTGACTAGTGACGGAATGGAAAGCGTGGTTACTGTGTAGTTACTCCGCACCTGCCTGGGGATGGTAAAACCCAGCGCCCGCAGGCTGTCCTCGAACTCCCCGTTGGTCGCACCGAACAGCTCCTGCAGTACAGCGGAATTTGCGTATTCATCCAGAACGATCAGATAGATATCCGGATGGCTCAGAGACGAAGACCTCCTGCGGTCCGCCGGGACTGGTTTCGCCAGCTCAGCCACCAGGGGACTCGTGCCAATCGTGTGTCGGGCTCGGATCTCATTGAAGGCGACCCTGATCGCCGACCATCCCAGGAGCAGCAGCGCCATAAGCGGGAAGACCGTGTCGGCGAGATGCAGGACACGCGGCTGCCGACGCAGCCGAAGCAGAATTGCGAGCGAAACCAGTAGACCGAGAAAGGCTAGTAGCAGAGGGCTGAGGGCTAGGCCAGTGATCCTTTGAAAAGGTCGCCTTGCCAGCGGACCCAAGTAAAACCATGCCACGACACTAAGGAGAATGAGCGGAGTGAGCAGCGCCGCGTTCGTACCCTTAGTCACCAAATGCACGAGCAGGTACAAGAGTCCAAACCCGCTCAGCAAGGCTAGTGCGATAATTCCCAGGGCTGTGAGGCGTGATTGTCCTGGATTGGATGCAACGACGTGGACAAACGGCAGTACGGCAAAACCCAACGGGTAGAGACGTCTGAAATGACGTAAGCGCATCAGCGTAGACAGGTAGTGAAGTCGGTGCAGGATCCCCGCCCCAGCGCAGTGCCACCAGCGGCCCCAAGATCTCCCGCCAACCGACAGCGTTCCTGAGCAGCTGGGCAGTGGAGGTTCAGATTGCGCTGTAATCGGTCGTTTAGGATGTGGCGGGTGGTTCGAGGAGCTGAGCTGGAGGGCATGAACGAGGTCAAAGAATAGCGGTTACAAGCCGAAAATGGTGCAGCAGCCCTAGGCTGAGGTCGTTTCCAACGCCTATCCTGCCGGTCCTCGCCGACCGACTCCAGCTCGAAACCGATGAATCGCTCACAGAATTTGCCCGTCAGCTGATCCGGAGGCATCTGGCCCAGGAGAGCTGCCTGTCGGAGACAGTGCTCCACAGGCAGGAGAGTGCCCGAGGCCAGAAATGACTATTGGTTGTCGGGTGGCCTCATCTCGGCATCCAGCGCCTGGAGTGCTCGCATAATCGCGTCGGCCTTCTCGCGGTCCGGTACCGTGTGGATTCCCACCACCCCTCCGCGGGTGACCACGTAGACAGGATTTCCGCCGGGCCCTTCCGTCCAACGCTTCACACTCCATTGCGGCCCGCCAGGCGCCGGTCGATAGTCCTGCGCTAGCTGATCCGCAAGATCCTTTAGCTCCCGATCGGTCCACAGTTTAGGTCCTTCATCCGCAAGCCGTTTCTCGAGCCAGCTCTCAGCTTCTACCCTTGTCGGGATTGGAGACACAACTCCTCCCTGCTCTGGTGAAAGGTGTTATGCCGGAGCGGCGGCCGAAGGCCGCCGCCGGCACTGATCACACTCCGCTCAGCGGGTCGACGTGTTCCGCGGATCGTCCTTCGGGTCGAGGTAGGTGATCGCGAAGGGGCCGGTGCTCTGGATCTCCAGAACCACACGGCTCGCTGCATGGACGAAATGAGGCTTTTTGGCGCCCATCGTCACCGGTGCGTCCGGCGCCACGGCCTTCATGGCCCCCTCATCCCACTTGGCGCCGTGGCCAAGGTGCAGCGTGCCCTCGATTACGCGGACCGTCTCGCTGGCGGGGTGGAAGTGCGGACGGACAGAGTAATCGGGGGGCATGTCGATCCGTATGGTAAAGGGGCCTGCCTTTCCCGGGTCGCCCGAGACGACAGCCACCTTGGCACCGGCGGGGAGACCTGGCGGCGCCGGCCCCCAGGTGAGCCCACCGGCGGCTGCGGTGTCTGCGGTGGCCGTGGAGGCAGAGGCCATCGTGTCGCTGCCAGGCTGGTCGCCCGCCGCGCCGCGTTCGCCAGTGTCCTTTGCACCGCCCCCGCATCCGAGCAGCAGGCCAAGGGCAAGTAACAGCATGAGCGTGGTGCGCATGGTGTGAATCTCCGAAGATGCCGCAGGGCCTGAACGTGCGGGCCAGTCCCGCAGGGCGTCAAG
>DASRIN010000497.1:0-2841 GCA_035649975.1 Gemmatimonadales bacterium | reverse complement strand
CAGCACCACCATGGACTCGATCAGGTTGCGAAGCTGCCGGACATTTCCCGGCCAGGGCGCGGACAGCAGGAGCTGCATCGCTTCCGGGGTGATTCCCCGGAACTGGCGGTCGTGGGCCTTGGCGAACTCCCGGATGAAGCGGCGCACCAGGAGGGGGATGTCGCCCCGCCGCTCACGCAGAGGAGGAAGATAGATGTTCAGGACGTTGAGTCTATAGTAGAGATCATCGCGGAACTCGCCCATCTGGACCGCGTCCCGCAGCGACCGGTTGGTGGCCGCGATCACCCGCACGTTCACCTTGATCGGCTGGGTGCCGCCCACCCGGAAGAAGGTCCGGCTCTCCAGCACCCGGAGCAGCTTGACCTGAGTGGAAGGCGGGATCTCCCCGATCTCGTCCAGGAAGATGGTCCCGCCGTCGGCCAGCTCGAATCGTCCCAGCCTCCGCTCGGCGGCGCCGGTGAAGGAGCCCTTCTCGTGGCCGAACAGCTCCGACTCGAGCAGCGTCTCCGGCAGCGCGGCGCAGTTCACCGTGATGAACGCCTCGTTGCGCCGGGGGGAGAGATCGTGCAGCGCCTTGGCCACCAGCTCCTTGCCGCTGCCGCTCTCGCCCTGGATCAGCACGGTGCTGGAGACCGGGGCCATCTGCTCGATCTTGACCAATACCTCCTGGATCGCGGCGCTCTCGCCGACTATGCCGGTGCGCTCCTGCAAGCGGCGGCGCTCGATCAGCCGGCGGGCGGTGGCCACCGCGTCGTCGGGCACCACCGGCTTGACCATCACCTCGGTGGCGTGGAGCCGCTCGACCCGCTCGGTCCGCTCCGAGTCGGTGGGCTCCAGGAGGACGAGGGTGCTGATCTCCGAGTCGTGGGCCAGGGCGGTGAGCTGCTGGGCGTGGGGCTCGTGCACCCCGCCGGTGAGGATCACCAGGTCGGGGTTCTCCCGTCGCACGGTGCCCCGGGCATCGTCCAGCGAGGAGAACATGGTGGTGGAGAACTGGGCGGCCTCCAGGGCGGCGTTGAGCGGGACCGCGGTTTCCAGGTCGTCCATGGTGATGAGGATCTGGCTCGCCATGGAGGGAAATTAATGCAGAGGCCGAGCGTTAGCTCCGTCACAGCAGCCTCGTAGCCGCCCTGCTAGATCAGTCTGGGGCTAAATCCAAGTGTTCTCACTCCTAAACTTCATGGAGCATCCCATGAGTCTCGACTCCTTGCAGGCACTGTTCACCGATGAGATCAAGGACATCTACAACGGGGAGAAGCAGCTGCTGGTCGCGCTTCCTCGCCTGGCCAAGGCGGCGGAATCACCTGAGCTGCAGCAGGCGTTTACCAAGCACCTGAGGGAAACCGAGGGTCAGGTTCAGCGGCTCGAGAGGATCCTGACAGACCTGCGCCAACCAGTTCGTGGGAAGCAGTGTAAGGGCATGCAGGGAATCATCGAGGAGGGGAAGGAAAAGTTGGAGGAGAAGAGGGAAGCTGAGGGATCGGTGCTGGATGCCGCCCTGATCGCTTCCGCCCAGAAGGTGGAGCACTACGAGATCGCCACCTATGGCTGCCTGGTAACCTACGCTCAGCTCCTGGGGCTCTCCGAGGCGGAACGGTTGCTGAAGCAAACCCTCGCCGAAGAAGAAGCTGCCGACAAGAAGCTGAACCAGCTGGCCGAGGGCGGAATCAACGAAGCCGCTGCAGCCGCTGGAGTCGAAGCCCGGGACCAATGAATCCGGGGAGAGACCTCTTGATCTCACACAATTAACCGCCAACGTGCGTAATGAGGAGACCAGAGTCACCCAAATCTCTCTGAAGGACTATCCTGAGGTCACCCGGGAGCTGAAGCGGATCCATCGCCCTTCCCGCGTGGCACCACGGGAGCGAGAAAATGCCAAAGGCGATGAGAAGCCTGCTGAGCCTGGTTGGAATTTCACTCGGGCTGGCCGCGCATCTCCCCGGCCAGCAGCCGGACGACCCTCAGCGCAGGACCCTCGTTGGGCTCAGGTTCTTGGCCGTGCACGCCCGGGTGCAGCTGTCGGAGGGGGCCACCCTGCCACCGGTAGATGTGCGCCGGCTCCGCAGCAAGCTCGAGAAAGAGATCCAGCGGGAGGGAATGAAGATCGTCGGCCGGAACGACGTCCGCGACGGACCCGGCGCCCACCTCACCCTGCTGTACCTGGTGGCCCCGACTCGAGACAACGCGGGCCGGGAAACCGGCTTCGCTGCCATGTCCTGCCTCCAGGCCGAGCAGACGGTGAGCGTGCCCCGGCTGGGGCGGTATGTCTATACGGTGGCTCCCACCTGGCGCAGCTGCGGAATCCTGGCGGGAAACGCCGGGTCCTATCGCGGCACCATCGAGCGCAACGCCGACGAGCAGATTCTCCGGTTTCTGAACGCGTGGCGGAGCGTGAACGCCCCTCCGCCACCGGGGCCGCCTGAGAGTCCCGCGTCGCGGGTTCTGGGAGTCAGATGAGCTGGATCAGGGCTCTGCCCTGTGACACTCATCACCACTGCAGTGACAGACCCGGTGCAATCTGGTATGTCCCTCCCCGCGCCCTACTGCCGGATAATCAGATGCGGACCCTGCCAACGATCGCTGCCCTGCTCGCGTCTTTTGCCCTGGGCTGTTCGGGAGGCGGCTCGGCGCCTATTGAGGCGCCCGAGGACTGCACCACGCCGGTTACGGTAACCCCCGAGCCGGCTTCGATTTCAGTTCTACCCCAGAGTGAAGCCCAAGCTCATTTCGTAGTCAGCAATGGCTGCCCATCCAGCTCCGGCCCCTGGAACATGACCGCGAGCGGCGCGGGGGCGGTGGCGTCGGTAGGGACGCCTGCCCCATCGGGCATGACCCTGGACG
>DASRIN010000496.1:0-9187 GCA_035649975.1 Gemmatimonadales bacterium | reverse complement strand
TCCGCTCCGCCTGCGCTCCACGGTAGACGGCAGCGACATGACTCGGCTGATACCCAAACGCGCCACCGGAACCGAGCCGGACGGAATTCGCGACGTGCGGCTGCCCCGGTTCATCGACTGGTCCAGCCGCAGAGGAAGCGGCTCGCTGGTCACCACGGCCGGCGACCTGGATCGCTTCGTCGAGGCGCTCTTCGGCGGCAAGTTGTTGCAGCCGGGATCGCTGGAGAAAATCATGGCGCCGGCCGAGGGGTTCGCCTTCGGCTGGTTCCGGGAGGAACGCTTCGGCCGGAAACAGATGCGGAGCGGCGGACGGAGCCCCGGCTACAACGCCAGCGTGGAGCGTTACCTGGACGACGGCACCACGGTGATCGTGCTCAGTAACAGCTACTCGCCGGTGGCTCAGGATGGGGTGTTCCTCGAGGGGCTCCACGCCGCAGTGTTCGGAAAGGCGGTGAGACCGCCGGCGCTGCTGCCGGTCGCGGTCAAGGCGGGGACGCTGGCCGAGCTGGCGGGCCGGTACCAGATGCCGCACGAGTACTTCGTGCCTGATGCCTCAATAGAGCTGGTGGATCGGGGCGACCGGCTCGAGGCCGTGTGGGGAGACGGCGCCCGCAACACGATCTATCCGGTGGGGGCCAATCGGTTTCTGGACCGGAACTTCTGGGCCGACGTGAGCTTCACCCGGGACAGCACAGGAGGAGTGAGCGGGTTCTCCTACAGAATTGCCGGGCAGGAATTCACGGCGGCCAGGAGAAGCGGAACTCAATAGAGAGCCCTGTTATATCCTCCCCATCAAGAGCAACAGGAGCAGGATAAGCAGGACCAGGCCTAAGCCCCCGCTGGGGTAATAGCCCCAGCTCCGGCTGTGGGGCCAGGTGGGCAGCGCGCCGATCAGGAGCAGCACCAGGATTACGATCAGAATAGTCGACATCGGGCCTCCCCGCCGGGGTGAGCCCCCAAGCTACTTCGGGCGGACGACAGAGGCGAGGCGGGAGACCACCTTCCGCTGGGCCTGCCTGGGAACCATTTTTGGTACCCGTCCGTTCTGCCTCTCTTGGCCTGGAACCTCCCGCCCGGCCGGCGCGGGAAACAGGGCCCCACCGCATAGGAGTTGAAGCATGCATCGACGTGTACTGGCCCTGGCTACTCTCGGCTGGGCTATCGCCGCCTGTAGTGAGTCTCCGTCCGATCCTACCACGACTGATTCCCCCGCGGCAGAACCATCCGACGCCGGACTGGCCGCCGCCGTAGGCCGGGCCCCTGACGTTCAGGGCCGCTTCATCGTGACCCTGGCGCCCCGGGCCAACCCCGGCGCGGTAGCCCGGGAACACGGCGTCCAGCCCGACTTCGTCTACATCCACGCCCTCAACGGCTTTGCCGGCCGGATCTCGGACGCGGCCCGGGCCGGGCTGCTGCGGGACAACCGGGTGGTCCGGGTCGAGGCCGACGGCATCGCCACCATCGTGACCACCGAGACCGGCGCCACCTGGGGGCTGGACCGGCTGGACCAGCGCAACCTGCCGCTCAGCACCAGCTACACCTACAGCAACACCGGCAGCGGGGTGACCGCCTACATCATCGATACCGGACTCCGGTTCAGCCACTCGGAGTTCGGCGGCCGGGCTGTCAAGGGCTTTGATGCGGTGACCCTGAATGGGACCGCGGCCGACTGCAACGGCCACGGCACTCACGTGGGCGGGACCGTAGGCGGCAACATTTACGGCGTCGCCAAGAGCGTGTCCCTGGTCGCGGTACGGGTGCTCGACTGCAGCGGCTCGGGGACCTGGAGCGGCGTCATCGCGGGGATCGACTGGGTGACGGCCAACCACACTACCGGGCCCGCGGTGGCGAACATGTCCCTGGGCGGCGGCGCCAACAGCTCAGTGGACGCCGCGGTGGGGCGCATGATCGCCGACGGCGTGGCCACCGCGATCGCCGCCGGCAACAGCTCGCGCGATGCCTGCAAGTTCACGCCTGCGCGGGTGGCTGCGGCCATGACCATCGGAGCAACCAACAAGTCCGACCGTAGGCCCTCCTGGTCCAACTACGGAACCTGCGTCGACTGGTTCGCCCCCGGCGTCGGCATCACCTCCTCATGGTACACCAGCAACAGCGCCACCAACACCATCAGCGGCACCTCGATGGCAACCCCGCACACGGCCGGGGTGGCGGCGCTCTATCTCCAGAGCCACTCGGCGGCCACTCCGCAGCAGGTGCGGGACGCGCTGTACGCCGCCAGTACCAAAGGGATCGTGACCAGCTCGAAGACCGCCAACAATCACCTGCTTTTCAGCAACTACTGAAAACCAGCCTTCACCGCACGACCATAGCGCCATCCGGGACTCTGGGTGGCGCTTTTGCTTTTTGGAGGGTTTCAGGTCACGGGTCACGGAGGCACAGCTATGGGCTGGCGGTCGGCCGACTCTGTCCCAACTGGCGGAGTAGCTCTCCCAGCCTTCGCATCTCCTCGCCGTAGGTCGCCCAGTCCAGATCCCGCTGGGCCTGGATGGCGGCGTCGTAGTGTCGCCGGGCCTGGTCAATCAAGGTGGCCAGTCGCGAGTCGCGGGTCCCGGGCTCGGATACACCCACAGTGTCGGCCGCGAGCACCGCTGCAGGGGCTCGGCGGCTAGGCCTGCCACCGAACATCTCCGCCAGTCCCTCGTCGAGCGTCTCCCGCATCAGCACCCGATTTTGATACGCCACTACGACCCGCTTGAGCTCGGGAATCCGCCCGCCCTCCGCCCGGAGATAAATCGGCTGCACGTAGAGCAAGGCCTCCTCGATCGGAATCACCAGCAGGTCTCCCCGGATGACCTGGGAGCCACGCTGGTCCCACAGAGTCAGTTGCTGAGAGATCTCGGTGTTCTGGTTGATCCGGTTGACGATCTGACGGGGACCGAATGCCAGCGTTTGGCGGGAGAGCCGGTACACCCGAAGCTTGCCGTACTCCCCGCCATCGTTCCGCGCCACCATCCAGGCCGCCAGGTTTTCCTTCCCCCTCGGCGTGAAGGGCACCATGTAGATGTACTCCGCGTTCTTCTCCTCCGGGAGCCGCATGACGATGTGCCGCATGAAGGGCACCCTGCCCTCCGACTCCGTCGCCTCGGGGATCTGCCACTGATCCTCCCGATGGTAGAAATCCACCGGGTCGTCCATGTGGTAGGTGGTGTAGAGGCCGGCCTGGATCCGGTAGATGCCATCGGGGTAGCGGATGTGCGCCCGGACGTCGGCCGGCATCCGATCGAGGGGGACGAAGACGCCGGGAAAGATGCGGGACCAGGTTTGGATGATGGGATCGCGCGGAGCGCTCACGTAAGCGGTCAGAGTGCCGTCGTAGGCGTCGATCAGCAGCTTGACGCTGTTCCGCATGTAGCTGGTACCGTCTCGCAGCCGCTCCGAGTAGGGATAGCGGCTGGTTGCGGTGTAGCCATCGAGGATCCATTTGAGGGTGCCGTCACCGGCCACGATCAGGTAGGGATCCCGGTCGAACACAAGGAAGGGGAGCGCCCGGCGGGCTCGGCCCATGATGTCGCGTCGGTAGAGCACCCGGCTCGAGTCGGTGAGGTCGCCCGAGAATAGGATCTTGGACGACCCGAAATGGGCGGCGAACACCGCCCGCCGGACGATGCTGCCCACCGGGACCCCGCCCTTGCCGACGTACGAGGCGTAGACGTTCTGCTCGCCCGAGGGATGATCGAACTCCCGCTGCCGGGTGCGCACGAAGACATACTCGGCCGCAAGCTCGCCGTAGTAGAGCTGAGGGCGGGTGACCTTGAGCGACGTGGTGGAGGCCGGCGGCAAGTCTTTGATGAAGAGCACCGGCAGTCCCTCTACCGTAACCTGGTTCACCGGACTCAGGGTCAGTCCCATCCCATGGGTGAAGGTGAGGTGCTCGTTGATGAAGGTGCGGGTCGGGAGCGCCCGCGGGTTGAGCTCCCGGGGTGAGAGCAACACCTGGCGGTACTTCCCATCGATCCAGTAGCGGTCGTCGTCCACCGAGACGAAGTCGTAGTAGGTCCGGATCTCCTGCAGCTGGCCGAAGGTCTGCAACAACGGGTCCCGGTCCCACAGCCGCACGTTCTCTATCGTCGATGCGTTGGACCGGATGTCGGCCAGGGTGAGGTTGCTCTCTCCGGTCAGCTCTCGGGTCTCCATCTGATCCAGTCCCCACGCTTGCCGGGTGGCCGCGATGTGATGGCGGAGGTAGGGGGTCTCCCGGGTCAGCTCGGTTGGAGCCACCAGAAACTTCTGCATCACGCCCGGCACGATACCCCGGCCGATGAGGGCAACCGCGAGATACCCGCCGATGGCAAGCAGGGCGTAGCGGACCAGCTCACGACGGAAGGCGCCGAAGAGGACAGCAAAGGCGGCGAGAAGAGCGGTGAAGGCGGACAGCCTGAGCGCCGGCAAACTCGCATGAAGATCGGTGTAGCTGGCCCCCACCATGGGACCGGTGGTGGAATAGAGCAGGTTGGGGACATCCACCAGCCAGAGCCGGAGGGCGGTGAGCAGAAAGAGGGCCCCGATCAGAATGGCGATGTGCAGCGCCGACGAAGGCTCGAGTCGGAGCTGAGGCGCTCGACGGGGACCGGAAGCAGCCAGGATATCGCCCCGGAGCAGGTAGAGCACGACCACCAGAATGAGGGTGACGAAGCCGAGGGCAGACAGAATGCCGAGCCCGGCCGCGAGCGCGGGGAGAGTAAAGACGTAGAACCCCACATCCCGAGAGAAGATCGGGTCCCTGATGCCGAACGGGGTCGCGTTGAGCAGCTGAAGCACCGTGCTCCAGGCGGGCGTCGCGGCGAACCCGGCCAGCACGGCTACGATGAGTGAGGCCGGCCGAGTCAGCCGGAGAAGTGGACCGGTGAGATTGATCCGCGGCCGATTCTGGGTGAACTGCAGGGTTACCGGATAGGCCACCATCCCGCGCTGGGCCAGGCGGAGATTGCCATACAACACCGCGAAGGTGAGTCCCGCCACCAGCAGGAAGAGCAGCCCACCGGTGAGCAACGGCCGAGTGAAGACGGCCTGGTAGCCGATCTCCTGGAACCACCACCAATCGGTGAGGAGGCCGGTCAGGGCCGGAAAGAGCACCACCGCCAGGAAGGCGAGGGCAGCGAGAGTCAGGACCAGGCGGGTTCGAGACATCGAGAAGGGGAAGTATGGCGGCGCGGCGAAGAAGCGGTAAGCCGGGGGCCCCTAGACTGCTTCCAGTGCCTGGAGAAAGTCCGCCGAGGTGGGCCAGCGATCATCGGGTTTCCGGGCCAGCGCTTTCACGATGGCCCGGCTGAGTGATACCGGCACTTCCGGATTTAGTTCCGCCGGATCGGTGGGAGGCGACTCCTCGGATTTCAGATGATGGGCCACCAGCGCCATGGTCCCGCTAGCCTCGAACACCCGCCTGCCGGTGACACACTCGAACAGCACCGCGCCGGTGGCATAGATGTCGGTTCGCCCATCCACCGGCTCGCCCAGGAGCTGCTCCGGGGCCATGTACGCCGGAGTGCCCACGATCATCCCCGTCCCGGTGAGCGCCTTGCCGTCGGTCTGCGCCCCAGCCAGCCGGGCGATTCCGAAATCGGTGACCTTGAGGAAGCCGGTCGGGTCCACCAGGAGGTTCTGCGGCTTGATGTCGCGGTGCACGATCCCCGCCTCGTGCGCGACCTCCAGCGCTCGGCAAACCTGCTTGCCGATGGTGAGCGCGGCGGCGACATCCAGCTTCCCTGCCTCCTTTATTAGCGATGCGACGGTGCTGCCCCGGACGAACTCCATGGTGATGTAGTAGATCCCGTCCACCTCACCCAGATCGAAGGTGCGGACGACGTTCCGGTGGGTGATGCGGCGGGCCAGGCGGAGCTCCTGCTTGAACCGGTCCAACAGAGAGGGATCGAGCTCTCTTACCTCGGGGCGGATGGCCTTGAGGGCCACGGTCTCGCCCACTTCCCGGTCGAGCGCGCGGTACACCACGCCCATACCACCGGAGCCGAGCTGCTCCTGGATCTCATAGCGGTTGGCAAAGAGGCGGCCGACCGAGAGGAGATCCCCGACCCTGCCGCTCTTGCCGTCGCCCGTCACCGTGGCTGCGGCTCCGGTCCGGAGGTACCGGACCAAGCGGTCCTTCTCCCGCAGCTCCTCCACCATGGTTCCGAAGGCGTGGGCCAGATCGCCGATCTCGTCCTTGGTGCCAACCTCGATTGATCCACCGTACTCGCCCTCCTTGACCTTGCGAGTGGCCGCTACCAGACGCTTAACCGGCCCCACGATGTGGCGCGCCGCCAGGAGAGAGAACCCGACGGCGAGCAGCAGCCCGATCAGGAAAGCCCACCGGATGGTGCGGCTGAGCTGCTGATAGGCGGCGAGTTCGGCCGCGCGGGAGTGCAGTCCCAAGTAGCCACCGACCGGCACGCTGTCGGCGGTCGTGAGGGTTCCGACGGTGCCCTCGTAGTCGGTGTCGCCGAGGGTGAGCCGGATCCGGGCTGGAGCGGCGTGGGCGCTGTCCAGCCGGAGGGCACGCAGGGCCTGGGTGAGGGTGGAGTCGCGGGATGGCTTCGCCGCCGGCTGGCGGCCCGCAATGACGGTGGATGCCGCGAGCTGGGGCGAGCCCAGGGTGTCGATGGAGAAGAAGACAATCTCGGAGTTGGTGTGGCGCCGGAGTCGCCCAGCGAACGCGGTGTCGATCTGGAGCGCGGCAGAGACCACGGCCAGCGGAGTCATAGATCCCGGACTCATGACCGGCATCGCCACCGCCTGATACAGCTGGTCACCGGAGTCGGTAGGCTCGATCCAGAGTCCCGCGGTGGTCTTTCCTTCCAACGCCCGGCCGATCAGGGCGCCGCGAGAGAAGTCCTGGTCGAAGAGGTCGCGCTGGGAGGTCCAGGCCTGGAGCACGCCGGTGGGATCGGTGATCAGCACCCAGTCGGCGCCGATCTGGTTGCGCAGCTCGTCGGCCTGGTCCAGGAGGTCGGCCCGTTTGCCGCTCCGCACCGACTCGCCGATGCGGGAGACGTAGACCGGCACCCGGACCAGCGCCGCGGTGAGCTGGCGCAAGGTCTGGCTCCGGCCGTCGAGCGCGTCGCGGATGGCCGCCTGAGTGGCCTGGAGCGCCTGGAGTGCGGCGGAGTCGGCTGCCCGGTCGGCCTGGCGGTTGGTGATCAGCAGGGCGATGCCGAGCACCGCGGTTACCACCAGTGCGGTGCCGAGGAATATTCTGGTCCCGAGTGGAACTCTCACATCAGTACCGCCGCCCCTGCTGGGGATAAGGACGGCCGAACTTGTTCAGGTGAGACTTGAACTTGTAGCCCCGGGCGTCGAGCTGGAGCTCGAGCGCCGCGACGCCGGCGGACGGGACCGTGAGATCGCGGGAAATGTCGGGGGAGCGCTCGTGCCAGGCATGCAGGGTGTATCGCCCGGGCGGGACTGCCTGGATGGTGAACGATCCGTCGCTGGATGGCTGGGCATACCAGGGATTGTCCCGCACCACGACCAGCGCGCTCATCTGGGAGTGGACGTTGCAATAGACCCGCACGATCCCGGCGCGCTCGAACTTGACCGCCGGCGTCTCGCCTCGTCCATACAGACCGAGGTCGAACGGGTTCTCCTCCGAGAGGGAGAAGACGTTGTGATTGAAGGGATCGTGGTTGGGAAAAGTGACGCTGGAGCCGGCCGGCACCACCAGGACGTGAGGGGAGAACTCTTTGTCGGCTGTGCTGATCTCGGCGTGCACCGGCGCGGGCGCCGGAACCCGCGATTTAGACTTGAGCCAGACCACGGCCTGGCCCACGTCCTTGGCTTGTTTGTCGGCTTTGTCGAGCAGGGTGAGGTGGCCGGAAAGAGTCGCCAGTCGCGAGTCAGTCGCCAGTCGCGAGTCAGTCGCCAGTCGCCAGTCGCCAGTCGCCGGACTTCGGGTAGCGGTGTTCGTTGCCTGGAGACTGGTGACTGGTGACTGGTGACTAGCTGGAGACTGGTGACTGGTGACTGGTGACTGAGAGACCACCAGAACCCCCGTCGCTCCCAGGGCGGAGCGAAGTGACAAAACGCTGAGTATCTTGGCTCGCATGCCGGAACGGTACCGTTCGCGTCAGAGCGCGTCAACGCAAATTGCTGGACCCCTCCACCCAGCACAGCGGAGGAGCAGTGTACCCCCCTGGAAGAGGAAATGGGCCGACCGGTGCCGCGGCATCAGATGGATATTCCTAGGTGCGGCGCTTGCTTCTACACCGCTCTCCGCTCAGGACCAGCAGATCGATGCCAGCGTACACGGGCTGCTGCTGATGAACGGGTTCTACACCAGCGACGACGTCAACAACAGCGACGTGCCCCAGTTCGTGCTGCCCGCCGGTGAGCCGGCGCGGACGACGACCAGCGCGACGGTGCGGCAGTCGCGGGTGACGGTGAACGGGCTGGTCCAGGACTTCGCCGGAGGCACGCTGGCGGGTGAGCTGGACGTGGACTTCTACGGCGGGCAGCAGCCCTCGACCGGCGGTCGCACGTTTCCCCTGCTCCGGATCCGGAAGGTGTTCGCCGAGCTGACATGGGCCCGATTCGCCGTGCTGGTGGGGCAGGAGTCGCCCCCGATTGCGGCGGTGAGCCCGTCATCCATCGCCAGCATCGGGTTTCCGCTCTTTGCCGGCGCCGGGAACCTCTGGCTCTGGATCCCGCAGGTGCGGCTGAGCGCCGATCTCGCCCCCATGGGTGGAGTCCGCCTCGGCATCGAGGCGGCGGCGCTGGCCCCAACTTCGGGCGAGCCGCAGCAGACCTTCCTCACCCAACCCGACGCGGCGGAGCGAAGCGGGCGGCCCTATCTCCAGGGGCGACTCCGGGCCCGCTGGGGCGCGGGCGATGAACTGGGTGAAATCAGCGTAGGCGGGCACTACGGCTGGCTGCAGGACAGCACCGGCGGTGAGATCACTTCGGAGGCACTCGCGGTCAGCGTGTGGACCCCGATCGCTGGCGGGCTCGAGGTCCGGGGCGAGGCGTTCGTGGGGCAGGCGCTCGCCGGACTGGGCGCCGGCGGGATCGGGCAGAACATGGTGCGCAACGGAGTGCCGGTAGAGACCAAGGGCGGATGGGCCCAGCTCAACTATCGAGCCGGGGAATGGGAGCTGGGAGCCGGCGGAGGGATCGACGATCCCGACGACGAGGATCTGGTCGCGAACTCTCGGCTCCGGAATCTTGCGTACGGGGGGCA
>DASRIN010000495.1:0-8788 GCA_035649975.1 Gemmatimonadales bacterium | reverse complement strand
CCGAGTGGCGCCATCGCGGTGCCGGCTTGATCCAGGCATTCGCCGGCCGGGCCGAGGAGCTCGGTCTACACGCCGCCACCTATCTGCTCGCGGTGGACTGGGCGCTCAACCCCGCCACCCACCTGGTAGTAGTCGGCGAGCAGCACGACGAAACGGCGCAGGCGATGCACCGCGCCGCGCTGGCTGCATTCATGCCTCGGCGGCTGGTGCAGCTAGTGAGCACTGACCGCCTCTCGGATCAGCCGCTGCCGCCGGCGGTCACCGGCATGTTGGCCGCAGGCCAGGCCCCGCGCGGGTACGCCTGCACCGGCACCAGCTGCAGCGCACCCGTGGCCGATTTGGCGTCGTGGCAGGGGGTGTTGGAGTCGCTGCGGGCGGTGGTCGCCTAAAGGCGGACCCGGTACCATTACATTTCCAGCCCACATCTCCAGGACTACGACGTGCCCAAAACCGCCACGATCAATACCAGTAAAGGCACCATCAAAGCCGATCTGTTCGACCAGGAAGTCCCCAACACGGTGCAGAACTTCGAGAAGCTGGCCAACAGCCAGTTCTACGACGGAACCCGGTTTCACCGCGTCATTGCCAACTTCATGATTCAGGGCGGGGACCCGCTCTCCAAGGATCCCAACAACCCCCGGGTCGGCACCGGCGGGCCCGGCTACAAGATCAAGTGCGAAACCCACCTCAACACCCATAAACACACCGCCGGCACGCTTTCCATGGCGCATGCCGGAAAGGACACCGGAGGAAGCCAGTTCTTCATCACTCATTCCCCCCAACCTCACCTCGATAAGGTCCATACCGTCTTCGGGCAGGTCACGGAAGGGATGGACGTGGTGAATAAGATCAAGCAGAACGACGTAATCACATCGATCCGAGTCTCCTGAGTCTGCACCTCGATTTCGCCGTTGTCGCCGACTACGCGCTGATAGACCAACAGGGGAAGCTCAGCGTCCTGGGCATGTTTCAGCATGTCTGGCTCTCCAACTTTCCCGCGGTCTATCCCAGGACCCACCTGGTCCTCCGGGTGCGGGGACGCCGTACCGAGATCGGGGTCCATACCATCCGGATCCGGTTCGTCGACGAAGGTGGTAACGAGCTGCTGGGAGGCGAGGGAACGGTTCAGTTCGGCGAGCCACCCGCCGGCGTGGTGGACGTGGAGGCGGGCGCTGTGCTGGTCTTCGATGTACCGCTACCCCGCCCCGGCCAGTACGCCTTCGAGATCAGTCTGGACGGGGAGTTGGCCAATCGCGTAGCGCTATCAGCCGGCTATCCCCAGCCATCACAGTAGGAGTCGTCATCATGTGGACGCGGGAGCGGGCGCTGGCCCTGATGCACGAATACACGGCGTCCGACGCCCTCCGAAAGCACATGTACGCCGTCGAGATCGCCATGCGGGCCATGGCCGAGCGCACCGGAGAAGACCCGGATACCTGGGGCCTGGTCGGCCTACTGCATGACTTCGACTACGAGCGCTATCCCAACCAGGAGCACTCACCGACCGAGGGGCATCCGGCGGAAGGGGTGCGACTGCTCGCCAGCCAGGGTTTCCCCGAGCCCTTGCAGCGCGCCATCCTGGGCCACGCCACCTACAGCGGTGTTCCGCGGGACACTCCGATGGCGCGAGCCCTTTTCGCGGTGGATGAGCTTGCCGGTTTCCTCGTGGCTTGTGCCCTCGTGCGTCCGTCCCGAAGTCTCAGGGACCTCGAGGTCTCCAGCGTCAAGAAGAAGCTCAAGGACAAGGCCTTTGCCCGGGGGGTGAGTCGGGAGGACGTGATCCGCGGGGCCGAAGAGCTGGGAGTTCCCCTGGACCAGCATATCGCCCTTGTTCTCGATGCCTTGCGCCCGCATGAACGCACCTTCGGCCTGGGGTCGTGAGCGGCCCGAGACTGGTTCCGGCGGAACAATCGGTTGCCTGTGCCATCAACCGGGCAGCGGGCGGGCGCCCGGTGCCCGGAAACCAGGTCAATCTCCTGATCGATGGGCCCGAGACCTATCAGGCAATGCTGGCAGCTATTGCCGAGGCGAAGGCATGGATTCATTTCGAGAACTACATCATCCGCAGCGACTCCGCCGGCTGGCGCTTCGCCGAGCTTCTGGCCCGGCGAGCCCGGGAAGGAATCCACGTCCGGGTGCTGTACGACTGGTTCGGGTCACTCAGCACCCGCCGCGGCTACTGGCGCTACCTGCGGGATGCCGGTGTAGAGGTCCGCTCCTTCCATCGGCCGCAGGTGGTGGACGCAATCAGGAATGTGTCCCGCAACCATCGTAAGCTGGTGGTGGCGGACGGCGCTCGTGCCATCCTGGGTGGGCTGTGCATCGGATGTGAATGGACCGGCGAGAGCCACAAGGGGGGACAGCCCTGGCGGGATACGGCAGTGGATATCCGTGGTCCCGCCGCCGCCGCGCTGGATCAGACCTTTGCCAGTATCTGGAAACTGACCGGCCCGGAGGTGCCTTCCGACCAGGTAGCGGGTAACATCGCGTCGCAGGGAGAGGGCGAAGTCCGGATCATCAGTGGAGAGCCGGGGCGGGAGCGAGCCTACCGGGTCATCGAGCTCCTGGCAGTCGGCAGCGTGGAACGTCTCTGGATCACCGATGCCTACCTGGTGGCGCCGCCTCGGCTCTTTCAGGCACTTCGGGACAGCGCCCGCGACGGGGTGGACGTGCGGCTTCTGGTGCCGGGATCCAGCGACGTCCCGCTGGTACGGAACCTCTCCCGGATCGGCTACCGCGAACTGCTGCGCAGTGGAGTGCGGATTTACGAGTGGGACGGCCCCATGCTCCACGCCAAAACCATCATGTGCGACCACCGCTGGGTCCGGGTCGGCTCCAGCAACTTGAACCCGTCGAGCCTACTGGGGAACTACGAGCTGGACGTGCTGATCGAGGACCCCACCCTGGGACAGGCCATGGAAGACCAGTTCCGGCTGGACATCGCCCGGAGTCGCGAGGTGGCCAGCCGCCCGGTCCGGGGACCGCGTCGGATCAGCCAGGCCCTCCCCACCGCCCTGACCCACCAACACGCCGTGACACCTACCGTATATCATAGGAGCAGGCGGGAGGCGCGCCGGCGGGCCGTGCTGGTGCTGCGCGCCGTCGCCAGTCATGCTCGCCGGTCGGTCTTCATACCGATCAGCGGCATCTTTCTGGCCCTGGGTCTGCTTCTCATCGCCCTCCCCAAGATTTCGGCCTACGTCCTTGCCGTGCTCTGCGCCTGGTTTGCGCTCGGGGCGGGACGTGAGGCCTTCCGGCGCCGAGCCGACCGCTGAGCCGGCGCGTTTCTATCTGAAACCTGGACCGGGAGTCGCCCGTTGGGATCACCTATGATGACTCATCGTCTGATTCTCATCGGATGCCTGCTGCTGTGTCCCGCGGCATGGGCATCGGCCCAACAGCAGGTCGTTACCCTGGCCGAGGCGCTTCGCCTCTCCGAGCGGGTCCAGCCCGATGTGGTGCGAGCGTCGGCAGCAATCAGAACGGCCGGGGCTCAGAAGCGGAGCGCCTGGGGCTCCTTCCTCCCCACCGTATCGGTGAACTCGTCAGCCAACGAGTTTTATACCGAGGGAGAGCCTCGACTCGATCCGGTAACGGGCCAAATCACCGGCGGGAACACCTCGAACCGCAGCCTCAGCACCGGGCTGTCAGCCAGCTTGGATCTCTTTACCGGATTCCGCCGCGGGGCAGACCTGCGGGCGGCTCGCGCCGGAGAGGAAGCGGCAGACGCCTCCTTCATCGATGCCCGCTTCCAGCAGGCGTTGACTACAACCAGCCAGTTCCTCGACGCCCTGGCTTCGGCCCAGCTGGTCCGAGTCCGGGAGTCGAGTGTCCGCCGGGCCGAGGAGCAGCTCAAGGTATCGGTGGCCAAGCTTCGAACCGGATCGGCTACCCGCTCCGATTCGCTGCGGTCCCTGGTGACACTGGGGAGTGCCCGGTTGGATCTGCTCACGACTCAAACCGACTTGGCGGCCGCGGAGGCCAACCTGGCTCGCCTCATTGGGCTGAACGGACGGGTGCGGGCGGCGGACGACTCTGCGTTCTACGCGGTGCTCCCGGCGCTGGATACTCAGGCGCTCCGCGTCGAGGCGGAAACGAAATCTCCCCGAGTTCAGAGCGCTGCGGCCGAGGCCTCTGCCGCACGGGCGACGGTGAGCGCCGCGAGATCGGCGTACTGGCCCACGCTGGCGCTGTCCGGCAACACCAACTGGAGTGGTAGCCAGTCGAATGACTACAACTTCCTGAACCAGAGTCAGCTGAGCCTTGGGTTGCGCTGGGAGCTGTTCGACCGCTTCGACCGGGAGCTCGGCATCGCGCAGCGAGAGGCGGACCGGGACGTGGCAGAGGCCACCGCGGCGGACGTTCGGCGAGGCGTGCAGGCGGACCTGGAGCTCCGACTGGCCGAACTGGACGCGGCACGATCCCGCATTGAGATAACCCGCACCAGCGTCGTCGCCGCGGGGGAGGACCTGCGGGTGCAGCAGGAACGCTACCGGCTGGGCGCCTCGACCATCGTCGACGTGCTTACATCACAAGAGGCCCTCAACCAGGCGGAGGTCGATGTGGTCAATGCCCGCTTCGACTATCTCCGCGCCAAGGCGCAGCTGGAAGCGCTGATCGGACGGAAGCTGTGACCAGCGCCATGTTGAATACCGAGGAACGGATGGCCATGTTGCCGGCCGACGTTCCCCGGGATGCGGTCATCGTCACCCGGAATCTGCAGCGCGAGTATGACATGGGTGGCGAGATCGTGCGGGCGCTGCGCGGGGTGGACATCACCATCCGCAAGAACGAGTTCGTCGCCGTCATGGGACCGTCGGGCTCGGGCAAGTCGACGCTGATGAATCTCGTCGGCTGCCTGGACAGTCCGACCGCCGGCGAGTACTGGCTCAATGGGTACCGGGTATCCGAGCTGGAAGACGACGAGCTGGCCCGAATCCGCAACAAGGAGATCGGGTTCGTATTTCAGACCTTCAATCTGCTCCCCCGCGCCACCAGCCTGCACAACGTCGAGCTGCCGCTCATCTATGCCGGTATCGGGGGCCAGGAACGGCGTGAGCTGGCCAGCCAGGCGCTCACCAAAGTGGGCCTGGCCGACCGCATGAACCACCGCCCCAACGAGTTGTCCGGGGGCCAGCGGCAGCGCGTCGCCATCGCCCGAGCGCTGGTGAACCAGCCCAGCATTCTCCTGGCGGACGAGCCCACCGGGAACCTCGACAGCACCACCAGCGAAGAGATCATGGTGCTGTTCGAATCGCTGCACACGGCGGGGCAGACCATCGTGCTGGTCACCCATGAGCACGACATCGCCGAGCACGCCCGCCGGCAGGTTCACCTGAAGGACGGCAAGGTGGAGCGGGATTTCGGGACGAGTGCGGGAACGCCCGCGTGACCCGGAGTAGATCCCTCGCTTGGCTCGGGATGAGGTATGCAGTTGGAGTCGCTCTCCTCTTCACCGCCTGCAAGAAGGAGACACCTCCTCCTGCTTACCAGGCGGTGCCGGTCGAGCGGCGCGACATTGTCGTCTCCGCCCAGGCGTCCGGAGCGGTACAGCCCGACACCACCGTGGAGGTGAAATCCAAGGCCTCCGGGGAAGTGCTTCAGGTCAACGCAGAGACCGGGCAGGTGGTGCAGCGGGGAGCACCGCTGGTGCGAATCGATCCCCGGAACGCGCGGAACGCGCTGGCCCAGGCCCAGGCAGACCTGGACGTGGCCAAGGCCAAGCTGACCAATTCCACCAGCCAGAAGCGAAGAGCCGACGAGCTCTTCAAGTCCCAGTCCATCACCGAGACCGAGCACGAGCAGGCCCTACTCGATTACGCGGACGCGAAGGCGGAAGTCGTCAGGGCGCAGGTGGCGGTCGACAACGCCAGAATCCAGCTGGAGGATACCGACGTCCGGGCGCCGATCACCGGAACCATCCTGGAAAAGGCAGTCGAGCGCGGCCAGGTGATTGCCTCGGCCACCTCCAACGTGAGCGGAGGGACTGTCCTGCTGAAGATGGCCAATCTGAATCAGGTGCAGGTCCGCACCCTGGTGGATGAGACCGATATCGGGAAGGTGCAGCCGGGACTGGCGGCGACGGTGACCGTAGATGCGTATCCACAGCGGCCCTTCACTGGCACGGTCCTCAAGATCGAGCCGCAAGCGCTCACGGAGCAGAATGTCACCATGTTCCCGGTGCTGGTCCGGATCGACAACCGCGAGGGCCTGCTTCGGCCGGGCATGAACGCGGAAGTGGATGTCCATGTCGGTCGGCGAGAGAACGTGCTGGCCGTGCCCAACGCCGCGCTCCGCACCCAGCGTGACGTCGGCTCGGCTGCCCAGGTTCTGGGACTCTCGCCGGAGCAGGTCCAGCAGACCTTGGCGGAGCAGCGAGGCACCGGGGCAGCGGGGCGGGATACTGTAGCGAGGCAGCGGGGCAGCGGGACCGCTGGCGGTTCCCAGGTCGCTACCCGGGACAGCTCTGAGCGCAGTTCAGGTGGCACGGATGGAGGTCCACACCTCACAACCCGAGCGATGGGCGGCTCGAATAGCGGCCCCGCTGCCTCTCTACCCCGCCGCTCTGCTTCTCGCTACATCGTCTTCGTCAGCCGCAACGGCCGGCCCACTCCGGTCTGGATCCGGACCGGACTTACCGACATGGACTACAGCGAAGTCCTGGAAGGGCTCAGCCCGGGTGACTCGGTATTGGTGCTGCCGAGCGCGAGCCTGGTCCAGTCACAGCAGGAAATGCGAGAGCGTTTCAATCGGGTGACGGGCGGGGGCGGCGTGCCGGGGATGCAGCAGCAGAGCGGCCAGCCCTCGAGCACCGCGAGACCCTAGCCATGTTGCTGGGCGAGACCGTCGCTGTGGCATTGCAATCGATCCGGGCCAACATGCTCCGGTCGGTGCTCACCATGTTGGGCATCATCATCGGCGTCGGAGCGGTCATCACCATGGTGGCGCTGGGCAGCGGCGCGCAGAAGGCAGTCCAGGACCGCATCGCCGCACTCGGGGCCAACGTCTTCACCGTTTTTGCCGGCCAGGCCCGGCAGGGCGGCATCAGAATTACCGACCGAACCATCCTGAGTACCGATGACTACGAGGCCCTCCGGCGCGATGCCCCGCTGCTCAAGGCCGTAGTGCCCGAGATGCAGCAGGCCCTCCAGGTCAAGTACGGAAACCAGAACAGCAATGTGAATGTGGTGGGAACGACCTCGCAGTATACCGAGGTCCGGAATTACACCATTCCGTATGGCCGGATGTTTACCCCGGGAGAAGACGAGGCGCGGCAGCGTTATGCGGTCCTCGGGGCAGCGGTCCCCCGCATGTTGGGGGGCAATCCGGCAGGCATGATCCACCAGACCATCCTGATTCGCGGGATCCCCTTTGAGATCATCGGGGTGCTGGGCGAAAAAGGATCCGCCGGTGGCTTCGGGAATCCTGACGAACAGATTCTCATCCCGCTCCAGACCGCCCGTTACCGGGTGTTTGGCAGCAACCGGGTCCGCTCGTTCTCGGTACAGGTAGCCGACTCGGTCCCCATCGAGCAAGGCATGGTGGACCTGGAGCGGGTGCTCCGGCGTGAGCACAAGATCCGGCCCGGGGGCGAGAACGATTTCACCATCCGAAACCAGCAGGATGTGCTCGCCACCCAACAGCAAGCGACCCAGGTATTTACCAGCCTGCTGGCCAGCATAGCCGCGGTGAGCCTGCTGGTCGGCGGCATCGGCATCATGAACATCATGCTGGTGTCGGTCACCGAGCGAACCCGGGAGATAGGCGTGCGCAAGGCGCTGGGCGCCACCCGGCTGAACATCCTGATGCAGTTCCTGATCGAGGCACTGACGCTCTGCCTGCTGGGCGGAGTCCTGGGAATCCTGCTCGGGATCACCACTGCAATCCTGCTCTCCAAGGTCATGCAGTGGAACACCCTGATCTCACCGACCGCGGTCATCGTTGCCTTCGGGTTCAGCGCCGCGGTGGGTCTCTTCTTCGGACTGTGGCCGGCCCGGCGAGCTTCCCGGCTGGATCCTATCGTCGCACTCCGGTACGAGTAGGCGTGGTTTCTACGGATGTAGTGGTCGTAGGCGGCGGCGTGGCCGGTCTGGCCGCGGCCGACCAACTCGCCCGGGCCGGCAAGAAAATCCTCCTGCTCGAAGCCCGGTCTCGCCTCGGCGGCAGGGTGCATACCATCCTCGACCCCGGGTCAGGCCATCCCGTCGAGCTCGGCGCCGAGTTCCTGGAGGGAGATCCGCAAGACCTCCGGCAGCTCGCCCATCAGGCCGGCCTCCAATTTCACCAGATCAGCGAACGACACGAGCGGACCGACAAGGGCCGGAAGCAGGCCATTCCCGATGTTGAGGAACTGATCGATCGTCTGCTGGCGGGCAGTGCATCGCCTTCCAGAGATGTCCCGGTCGCCGAACTGCTGAGGGAGCAGGGCCACCGCTTCGCGCGCTACGAGCTGGACATGATGACCAGATACCTGGAGGGTTTTCACGCCGCCGAGCTGAAGCGCTACGGCAGCAGGGCCCTGGCCGAAAACCACCAGGCCGAGGAGACCGATCGGGAGCAGATGCGCCGAGTGGTAGGAGGGTACGGCCAGCTGGTGCGCTTTCTTCAGCGGCGGCTCGAAGCCGCAGGTGTCGAGATCCGCATCGAATCGCCGGTGACCCATCTGCGCTGGTATCCGGGAACGGTGGAGCTGACGGTGAGCTCCCCGTCAGGCAGCGAGCCGATTAGGGCAGCCCAGGTGATCCTTGCCGTTCCGGTCGCCGTCCTGCGCGCCGGCCAGCCCCAGATC
>DASRIN010000494.1:0-2429 GCA_035649975.1 Gemmatimonadales bacterium | reverse complement strand
GGTGACCAGTCCGATCGCGTGGGTGTAGCTGTATTGGCTCAGACCCAGGCCGCCGTACTCGGTCGGGATCTTGATGCCGAAGGCGCCGAGCTCCCCCAGTCCCTTCACGATCTCGGGCGGGATCTTGCCGTCGCGGTCGATCTTGTCGCTATCCACCCGCTCCCGCATGAACCGCTCGAGCTTCTCCATGAACGGCTTGGCCCGGGCCAGGTCGGCCGGATCGGGCTGAGGATACGGATGCACCAGGTCGAGCCGGAACGAGCCCTCGAACAGCTCGCGCACGAAGCTGGGCGCCTGCCAGTCCTTCTCCCGTGCGGCCTCGGCGACTTCTCGGGCCTCCTGCTCGGTGGCGAGCGGGCTGTGCGTAGTCCGTACTGGGGGCGTGAGAAGATCAGTCATGGTCGGGGGACTCGGTTGAGGTGATGGCGACGGCTGGGCCGCGGAGACCGTGCAGCACCAGCGAGGTCACGTGACGCTTGCGGCGTTCCAGCTCCTGGGGATCGCTCAGGCTCACGCCCACCGCCGGTGCGACGGTGCGGGCGTGAATCAGAGGAAACCAGCAGAGCGAGATGATGCTGAGGAGGAGCTGGGCGGCTTCGCCCGACGGCGCGTCCTCCAGTCCCAGCTCGGCGCTGATCGCGGCTAGCGCCTCCTGGCCGGCGGAGAGATGGTCCACGCCGACCGGCGGCGGAGCATTGCTCAGCGCTTCCCGTTCGATCAGGCGAATGAAGTGCGGGCGGGCCGAGAGGAAGTCGAAGTAGTCGGAGACTGCACCGGCGAGGATCGTCTCCGGGCTCTCGTTGCTGGCGAGGGCGCGCTCGCGGCCGATCCGGACCGCCTCGCGGACCTCGGCCAGGGAGCGGTCCAGCACGGCTCGATAGAGCTCGGTTTTGGTGCGAAAGAAGTAGCCCGGCGTGCCGCGGGAGACCCCGGCGGCGGCGCCGACCTGGGTCAGGCTGGTGGCGTCGTAACCCTGTTCGGCGAACAGCCGTTCGGCGGCGTCGAGGATGGCGGCTCGGCTCCGTTCGGCGTCTCGAATGCGGTCGGGCTTGGTGGCCAATTGACGCTCGTGCAAGAGGTTGCAGCTTGCTTGCTGCTTAGCAAGTTAGCTCACGGGACTTATTCCGTCAACGGGTTTGCCCAGCTTGCCCGGGCGAGAGGGGCTCAGCCGACAGCCAATCCGCGTCTTTCAGGCTCGCGATGAGGGGAAAGGATTACTGAGGTCGAGGAGCGCAGATCGATACTGCGCTGGTCTTGCAAGGCAAAGTCCGAGTGCAGTCCAAATCGCCGCTACTGCAGGTCCTGCGGTCCAATCTGCGGCTCCAGCACATGAGCCGGCGCACCGAGAACGCCTATGTCTACTGGACCAAGTGCTTCGTGCGCTTCTCCGGGCTGCGCCATCCTGCGGAGCTGGGCCCGGTGGAGGTTCGCGAGTTCCTCAGCCATCTGGTGGAGGTCCGGAACCTGTCGGCAGCCACCCAGCAGCAGGCCTTGAGTGCGCTCCTGTTCCTGTACCGCAATGTCATCGGCCGGCCGCTCGAGTCGCTGGGACCGATGCCGAGGGGGCGGGTTCCTACCACGCTACCGGTGGTGCTGACGCAGGAGGAGGTAGCTCGGGTGGTGAAGTCGCTCCGGGGCCTATACCGCCTGGTGGGGATTCTGCTGTATGGTAGTGGACTTCGGCTGACCGAGTGTCTCGGCTTGCGGGTCAAGGACATCGACCTGGGCCGGGGTGAGCTGATCGTTCGCCGGGGCAAGGGGGGCAAGGACCGGGTCACTGTCATTCCCGCAGTGGCGCGCGATCCCCTCCGGGATCAGTTGGAGCGGGTCGGGGACCTGCATCTCCGGGACCTGGCCGCGGGGGCTGGGTGGGTCGAGCTGCCGGAGGGCCTGGACGCCAAGTATCCCAACGCGGCGTCTTCCTGGCCCTGGCAGTGGGTATTTCCGGCCCGGCGCAGGTATCGGGATCAGAAGACCGGTCGCATCCTGCGACACCATCTTCATGAGTCGGCGGTTCAGCGGGCCATGACCGCAGCGGTGCGCCGGAGTGGGATCGGCAAGCGGGCGAGCTGTCATACCCTGCGGCATTCCTTTGCCACCCATTTGCTGGAGGCGGGATATGACATCCGGACGGTGCAGGAATTGCTGGGGCACCGGGACGTATCGACCACGATGATCTACACCCATGTCCTGAACCGAGGCGGTCGCGCGGTTCGGAGTCCAGCGGATCGTCTGGCCCTAGACTGGAAGTGATGCAGGAATGGCGCGATGGACTGCTGGCGACAATGTTAATCCTGATAACCTGACCAGGAACGTCCGTCCACTTACTAGTTAGGTGACACCCCGGCGAACGTGGACCCGCGACTATGACATGGCAGTGCGACAGATGCGGTGAGCGACACGACGATGACTTCGGAGCTTGCTGGCGC
>DASRIN010000493.1:0-3723 GCA_035649975.1 Gemmatimonadales bacterium | reverse complement strand
CAGGATGGCCGGCACCAGGCTGACCGCCCGACTGGTTCGATCCTCCAATACGGCCGTACGCCAGTCCCACTGGGTCTCGCCCTGTCGGACACCCACCAGTTCGGCGATCCGCTCCGGGGTGATGGCCGCGTCGGCCGGAAGTGAGGCTAGCTTGGCCAGCTCGGAGGTCAGCGCTGCCAGCTCGGCTCCCACCGAGCGCACCAGATGATCGGCCGCCGCGGGATCCAGGTCGATCCCCAGCTCAGCGGCTCGGCGCGCCACCCACTTAGCGGCGCGATCGGGTGCCAGCGGATCGCAGCGGACTGAATAGGCGCCTCGGCCAAGGTCCTTGTCCTCGCCCTCGTCGCCGGATCCCTGGACCAGAACAACCAGGGTGTGAGGGCTCGGTGCGGCCAGGTACTTGAGCAGCTCGGTCCGGGCCCGGGTCTTCCGCTTGAGCAGCTCCACGTCCCGAATCACCACTACTCGTCGCTCGGCCATCATGGGCAGAGTGTTACAGAGGGCATGCACTCCCTCGGGGTCGAGCTGGCCGGCCGAAACCTGGTCCAGGTTGAAGTCCCGCATACCCGGATCCAGAGCGCGGCCGACGAGAAGGCGTACTGCCTCATCCTTGAGCACGTCTTCCGGACCGTAGAAGTAGTAGTTAGCGGCCAGGTCGCCCTTGCTCAGCGAGCGATAGAAGACGTCGAACGAATGGGCCGGCATGAGAGGAAACTATCGCCGGCTTGAAGCAGAGGTAAGGCGGGGCAGCGAGAGGAGATCAGCGCCGGAACGACTGGACGAACAGAATCGCCACCAGGGTCTTGCCATCCACGATCTGGCCGGTCCGGATCATATCCATCACCTCGGACCAGCGCCGGATGTGAACCTCCAGGAACTCGTCCGCCTCGCGCTTATGAGTGCCTTTCTTCAGTTCGGTGGCCATGAAGAGATGGATCTTCTCGTTGGTAAACCCGGGTGTAGTGTAGATGGTGGTGAGCCGGGCAAGGACATCAGCGGTCATTCCGATCTCCTCCTCCAGCTCGCGCTGAGCGCAGGTGGCCGGTGTTTCTCCCGGGTCCAGCCTTCCTGCCGGGATCTCCCAGATAAACGTGTCGGCGGCATGGCGGAATTGCCGGATGAGATTGATCCGGGGATCGGGCCCGCGGGGGTCGTCCAGAAAGGGGACCACCGCCGAGGCACCGGGGTGGCGGACCATCTCCAGCTGGCCGGTGGAGCCGTTGGGGAACTGCACCGAATCCCGGTCCAGGTTGATGACCTTGCCGGTGTAGAGTCGTTCCGACGAGACGAGCGTCATGGTGGAGCAGGGTGAGAGGTGAGGGGCGAGAGAGTGGCCTGGAGCCAGCTCACCGGAATCTTGAACGCCTCAGCCGCGAGATAGCGCAGTTCCAGAACCGGGTTGTCGGAGATCGGGCTGCTTTCCGTGGGGGAGGTGTAGGCCTCCAGGGCGGTGCGCCGGGCCTCCAGCCGCAGACGGAACATGTGGAACGGGTCGCTCACCAGAATGACGCGCTGGAGCCGCGCTCCCGCGAGCCAGTCCGCCACCGCGGTCATGGACGCCTGGGTCGAGCGACCCTGGGGCTGCTCGATCACCGCATCGGGGGGCACCTTGCGGGCAATCAAGTAGTGTCGGGCGACGGTGGCCTCACTGGTGGTATCACCCCGTCCCACTCCTCCCGTGACCACGATTCGCGGGGCCAATCCTTCGCGATACAGCTGCAGTGCGTGGTCCAACCTGGCCCGGAGCACCGGGGAAGGGCGGCCATTGTACTGGGCGGCCCCGAGCACCACGATGGCGTCGGCCGGAAGCCGCTGGTCCTGCTGACTCACCACCAGCACCATCAGCAGCGCCACCGTGTAAATGAGGGCGGCGGCGAGAAGGACCAATCCCGCGACCCGGCGGAGCGATGGAGCGATGGGGCGTTCCCTCGTTCCCTCGTTCCGCCGTTCCGGCTTCACAGATCGAAGCTCTCCCCGTGGCCCGGGATCTTCACCTCCTTGATGCCCTCCTCGCGCAGGATTCCGGCCATCGCGTCCAGGGCGGGCGGCTCGCCGTGCACCACAAATGCCCGGCGGATGGGTCCCCCGAGATGGCGGATCCACGCCCGCAGCTCCTCCCGGTCGGCGTGGGCCGAGTAGCCGGTGATCGACTCGACCTCGGCGCGACGCTCATAGTCCCGGCCCAGGATCCGCACTTTTTCCTGGCCGCTCTGAATTCTGCGCCCCAGGGTGTGCTCGGCCTGGAAGCCAACGAAGAGAATCAGGTTGCGGTGATCACCGATGCCGTGGGCCAGATGGTGGAGGATGCGGCCGGATTCGGCCATGCCCGAAGCCGCCATGATAACCGCGGGGCCGTTGTTGGAATTCAGCGCCTTGGACTCGGGCACATCCCGGACATAGCGAAGCAGGGGAAAGTCGAACAGCTCATTAGTGACCTCGATCAACCGCTCCCGCCGGTCGAACACCTCGGGATGCATCCGAAATACAGTGGTGATGTCGACGGCGAGCGGGCTGTCCAGGTAGATCGGGATCTCGGGTATCTGTCCTTCCCGGTACAGCCGGTGGAAGCTGTAGATCAGCTCCTGGGCCCGGCCGACGGCAAAGGCCGGGATCAAGAGCTTTCCCCCGCGGGCGGCGACCCTACGTACCGCTTCGGCGAGCCGAGCCTCGGCCTGGTTGAACGACTCGTGTTTGCGATCGGCGTAGGTGGCCTCGACCACCAGGGTGTCGACCGGGCCGGTCGGCGGCTCCGGGTCCCGGACAATGGGGAGACCGCTGCGCCCGATGTCTCCGGAGAAGACCAGGCGGTGATTGCCGCCCTCGCTGATCCGGAGGTCCACGGCGGCAGATCCCAGAATGTGTCCGGCCTCCAGGAATTCGAGCGCCAGATGCTTGCGGAGATAAAACACCCGCCGGTAGGGTACCCCGACCATCAGGTCCTGGACCGCAATGGCGTCGCGGAGAGAATAGAGCGGCTCGCTGACCGCCCCGTTCACGTGGTGGCGCTGGAGGAACTCGTGGTCCTTCTCCTGGATGTTGGCCGCGTCGGCCAGCATCACAGCACTCAGGTCCCGGGTTGCGGGAGTGGCGTACACCGGGCCGTGAAAGCCTTCCCGCACCAGGAGGGGCAGCCGGCCGCTGTGATCGATGTGGGCGTGGCTCAGCACCACGCCGTCGATCCGGCGGGCGTCGAAGGGCAGCTGAGCGTTGAGAGTGTGGGCTTCCGACCGGCGACCCTGAAAGAGTCCGGCATCGAGCAGGATCCGGGCGCCGGCGGCTTCGAGCAGATGCATGGAGCCGGTGACTTGTCCGGCTGCTCCCCAGAACGTCAATCGCACCCCGGTCACGGGACCGCCTCACTCTTCACGTTCTTCTCCTCAGCGGGTTCCAAACAGCCGGTCGCCCGCGTCTCCCAGTCCCGGGAGGATGTAACCCACGGGGTTGAGCTCGCGGTCGAGCGACGCGGCGAAGATGGGGACGTCGGGGTGAGTATCCAGCATCCGCTTTACCCCCTCCGGCGCCGCGACCAGGCTGAGGAAACGAATCCGCTTGGCCCCGGCCTCCTTGAGGGCGCTCACCGCGGCCACGGCCGAGCCGCCGGTGGCGAGCATGGGATCGAGCACGAAGAAGTCCCGCTCGTCCCGGTCGGAGGGGATCTTGAAGTAGTAGTCCACCGGCTGCAGGGTGTCGTGATCGCGGTAGAGGCCGATGTGGCCCACCCGG
>DASRIN010000492.1:0-5356 GCA_035649975.1 Gemmatimonadales bacterium | reverse complement strand
CCCGCTCGGCGATCCGCACCTTCAGCGAGCTCAGCGAGAATGGCTGGGATCTGGGTGGGAGCCTGAGGCATCTCTTTGGCTCGACCTCCCAGCCGGTGAGCGTCAAAGTGGGTGGCGGGTATCGCCACGTGACTCGGGACGCGGACACTCGGGCCTACGACATCAACAACCGCACTCTCTCCTCGGGTGAGCGCACGGCTGCACCCGAGTCGATCTTCGATGGCACGTACGCCGACCAAGGTCGGCTTCTGCTTTTCGCCAACGCCAACGCGGGGCGGTACGAGGCCAACGATCAGATCGTCGCAGGCTTTGCCCAGGCCGAGGTACCCATCTCCGAGCGGCTCCAACTGATCGGCGGCGCCCGGGTGGAGGACTGGCGGCTAAACGTGGATACCCGGACCGTCACCGGATTGATTGTCTCGGCGGAGCCTCGCAAGACCGATGTGCTACCGGCCCTCGGGCTCACCTATCGCCTCAGCCAGGATCAGAACGTTCGGTTCTCGGCGACCCAGACTCTGGCCCGCCCCGAGTACCGCGAGCTCTCACCGGTCCCCTACTTCGAGCAGATCGGGCTCCTCACCACCTTCGGTAATCCGGACCTGGAGCGAACCTTGATCCAGAACCTCGACCTCCGGTGGGAGTGGTTCCCCCACTCGGGCGAGGTGATCAGCCTGGGCGTCTTTGCCAAGTGGTTCGACAAGCCGATCGAGCGAGTGATCATCCCGCAGGCAGGTGCCCTGGCGAACAGCTTCGTCAACGCGGAGGGCGGCAACAACTACGGGGTCGAGCTGGAAGTCCGAAAGGGACTCGACGCCCTGGCCCAGGGACTGGCCCCATTCAGCGTGTTTGCCAATGCCACTCTGATGAACAGCGACATCGACCTGGGAGCCAATGCGGCTGGTCTCACCAATTCGTCGCGACCCATGGCCGGGCAGTCGGAGTACGTGCTCAATGGGGGGCTCTCCTACGTAAACCGGACCGGCTCGCTCAGTGGAACCCTGCTCTACAACGTCACCGGCCGGCGGATCTTCGAAGCCGGTGCCGGCGGGCTGCCCGACTCGTACGAGGAGGCCCGACACGTGATCGATGCATCACTCCACTTCCCGATTGCGGGAAGCCTGTCCGGGCGGGCGGATGCTAAGAACCTGCTCGATACGCCGTTCCGGCTGAGCCAGGGTGACATCGTGCGCCAGCGATACCTGTCCGGGCGGCAGTTCTCCCTGGGATTCACCTGGCAGCCCTGAAAGCCCACTCTCTCGCTGAGGAAACCAATGCGCCCCCTTCGTTCCCCTTCGCTCTTCCTCCTGGCTACTGCCACGCTACTCGCCGGCTGCAGTGATGACAACGGCGACGGGGGCACCAACCCTCCGCCGGCGCCGGGGGCAGCGACCATCAACGCCGACATCACGACGAGCCGGACCCTGTTCGCCGACACCACCTACACCCTGCAAGGGTACATCAAGGTGGCGAACGGGGCGGTCCTGACCATCGAGCCGGGCACCCGGATCGTGGGTGACGCCGAGACGCCGGGCAGCTCGCTCTGGGTCCTCCGGGGCGCTCGGATCGAGGCCAACGGCTCCGCCACCGAGCCGATCGTCTTCACCTCGGAGAAGGCAGCCGGCAGCCGGGCCCCGGGCGATTGGGGCGGCATCATCATGATCGGTAACGGCATCATCAATCGGAACTCCGGCGGTGCCGAGATCCTCACCGAAGGTGGTGCGGCGGGTGAAGCAGAGAACTACGCCGGCGGGACCAATAACGCCGACAACAGCGGTACCCTGCGCTACGCCCGGATCGAATTTGCCGGCTTTGATATCTCCGGCGCCGGTGGACAGGAGCTGAATGGGCTGTCCATGTACGCGCTGGGAAGCGGCACCCGGTTGGAGTACGTGGAGGTGATGGCCGGGCTGGACGACTCGTTCGAGTGGTGGGGTGGTGCGGTGGATGGCCGCTACCTGCTGAGCTACGAGTCGGGCGACGATCACTTCGACTGGACCGAAGGTTATCGGGGCCGCAACCAGTTCCTGGTAGCCTTTCAGAGCACGCGGTTGACCCCGGCCCCCGGCAGAGGAACCCAGTCAACTGATCCTCGAGGCATCGAGGCGGATGGTTGCGATCCCACACCGGGCAGCTTCTGCACCCTCACTGATGTCGAAGCCAGCCAGCCATATTCGGTCCCGGTCTTCGCTAACTTTGCCGTGGTGGGTCCGGGCACCGCGGTGGCGGGCTTCCCTACCGATGGGAACGGAGTGGTGCTGCGGCGCGGCACCGGTGGTATGCTGGACCGGGGCATCGTAGCCCGTTGGCCCGGCCTTGGACTGAACGGCCGGGACGCCTGGACCGACTCGCTACGACTCCGGGACTCGCTGAGCATCAGCAACATGATCCTGGCCGAGAACACCGGCGGGAACTACGACACCGATCCGACCCGGTTCTTCCAGGTCGACAAGTTTGCGACCTCCAACCACCGGACGGCCCCCACGACGGCCGAGTTGTTCACCAGCCTCAACCCCGGCACCGACGGCCAGGGCTTCGACTGGCGTCCGCCCGCAGGTGCGCTGAACGCGTCGATCGGGACCGAGGTGGTGCCGCCGCTGCTGGCCGGGCGCGTAGCCGGCTATCCCTACGGCACTTGGGAAACGACAACATATGTCGGCCCTGCCGCCCCGGGAGGGACCGCCTGGTGGCTGGGCTGGACCAATTACGCCATCAACTGAAGACCTGTGATTCACGATCGGCCAGCTCCTCTCCGGGGGCTGGCCGAGCCATTATAGCTAGATGAAGGCGGAGGTCGAGGATGATTGGAAGATTGCTCTGGGGTGGCGCACTGGCGGCGGTCTTAGCCGCGTGCGGTGGTGCGGAGGCAAAACCCTCACCGGGTGGTGTCGTAGACAGCATCGTGCCGCGCGACACCGCGATCGCCCGCTTTCAGCGTAGCCTGCCGCTGGTCACTGCATTTCAAGGCGGGGCGCCGAGCCGGGACCGGCTGGTACGAAGCTTTGTGGCCGCGCTGGAGAAACGGGACACCGCTGCCCTTCGCGCGCTGGCGCTCGACCGGTCCGAGTTCGGCTGGCTCTACTACCCAACCAATCCCGAGGGCCTGCCGCCATACAACCTGACGCCGCAGCTCATGTGGTTCCTGCTGGAAGGGCGAAATGAGCAGGGGGTGGCCAAGCTGCTGGATCGGCGTGCGGGCCGCCCGCTTCACTATCTCGGCTATCGGTGTGAGGGGGAGCCGAGCCGGCAGGGGGGAAGCGTTGTCTGGGGCCCCTGCGTCGTCCTGCGCCGGAGCGAGCAGGGCGACACGGTCAGCGAGCGGCTGTTCGGCCAGATCGTCGCCCGCGGCGGACGGTACAAGTTCGTGAGCTATGCTAACCAGCTCTAAGTAGGCGGTCAGGCGGTCAGGCGGTCAGTCGGTCGTAGCCACTGCATGGCTATGTGTTGTGAGAAGGGAGGCGCATGAGTACCGAAGCGAGCCGTCCGTTGCGGGTCCTGATTCTCTGCACCGGCAACTCGGCCCGGAGCCAGATGGCCGAGGCGGTGCTGAACCAGAAAGGGCGCAGCCGGTTCGTCGCTGAGAGCGCCGGCTCGCAACCGGCGGCCCAAGTAAACCCCTTCGCTATCGAGGCGCTGCGAGACGCGGGCATCGACTGGCGGGGACGCCGGCCCCGGGGCATCGACGATCTGGTGACCGGGAACTGGGATATCGTGATCACGGTGTGCGATAACGCTCGGGAGGCCTGTCCTGTCTTTCCCGGCCAGCCGGCACTGGCACACTGGGGGATGGAGGATCCTGCCGCCGTGCAGGGCGACGACGAGGTCAAACGGCGGGCGTTCCGCGATGCCTTGCAGCTCATCTCCCGGCGGATCGACCTAATGCTAGCGCTCCCGATAAACAAGCTCGAGCGGCTCGCGCTGCAGGAGCGGCTCCGGGCGATCGGGGCGCAGCAGTCGAGTCCGATCGCATGACCGAGTTCACCAGCCTGGAGCAGCTGAGATGGAGCTGGCTCTATGCCGCGGCGACGCTCGCTGGTGCCTGCCTCGGTCTCCTGGTGCTGCTCGGTCTGCTTCCCTCCATCCCGGCGCAGCTCACCAGCTGGATTCGGAGCGTAGACCCAGAGGTCGCCGTCCTGACTCTCGTGCTCGGAGGCGCCCTCATCGGCTTCAGTCTCACCGCCGTTGCCCACCTCGGTGTGCGCTGGCAATTGAGCCGGCGCTCCCGGACCGACCCGGAATAGCCTGCGTTGCAGGGGAGATGCTGCGGCTCTCCCGCCGAAAGGTCCCCGGGCCTACACCCTGCAGCCGGGCGAAGGCCTTGCTGAACGCCACCGGATTGGCGTATCCCACCGCCTCGGCCACATCGGCAATCACCGCGTTGTCTTCCCGGAGCCGCCGTGCCGCGAGCGTCATACGCCACCGCGCGAGATACTGCAACGGGGGCTCACCCACCAACCCGCTGAATCGGGCGGCGAACGCGGAGCGCGACATGGCCACCGACGAGGCCAGCCGCTCGACCGTCCACGGCCCTCCCGGCTGGGCATGCATCAGGCGCAGGGCGCCTCCGATCGCGGGATCGGCCACGGCTCGGAGACCGCAGGCCGACTGTCCTGCCTTCGCCACCCAGAGACGGAGCCCCTGTACCAGGAGGAGATCGGCCAGGCGCGCGAGCACGATGCTCCCGCCCGGACCGGGGGACGCGCTCTCGCTCAGGATGAGCGGCACCAGGCCGGCCAGCTGCGGGCTGGCCGACATCGCGTCGGCCGGCAGATGAATCGCCGGCGGGAGAGATGCGAGCAGCGCGTTGCGGGGCGCGTGGCTCAACAGGAAGTGGCCGATGATGATCGAGGTCACCGGTCCATTGCCGCCCAGCTGCCCGCTATGGGGGCTCCGGGGACAGGCATCGTAGTTGAAGCTCTGTGCCGGCACGTTGCTCCGGGCTCCGTCCCGCAGCTCGTGGGCCGAGCCCAGGGGGAGGATCACCGCGTCGCCGGTGGAGAGCGCAATCTGCACCTTCTCCAGCTCCACCCAGGCGCTGCCCCGGGCGACTATGTAGAAGCTGAGGTATTCGCGCTCGGGGAGCCGCAGCCGCCAGGGCGCTCCCAGGTCGAGCTTCCCGAAGATGTCGGTGCGCAGGTGCACCGCCTCGAGGATCTGTCCAATCACGTCGATGCTGTCCGGCATGGCTGGACGAACGGTAGATTTTTCCGGCTTCTTAGGCATAGAGAATCCACATTAGTGCGGTGATTCTAGGACAACGATAATGGCTGTTGTGGATCACCTCAACTGTGGACCGCTATGTCACTCGCATCTCTTCTCGACGACCCCGCATCGGCCGCCACCGCGCGCGACACGGGGC
>DASRIN010000491.1:0-2544 GCA_035649975.1 Gemmatimonadales bacterium | reverse complement strand
ATAATCCATCCATGTTTATTGACGGTTCTCTCACTATATCTCTCGGACAGATTGAGCCTGAAGTCTTCAAGCAGCTCCTCAAGAGCGTGACGGAACGGCTCCCGCTGCTTTTCAGCCTCGGCCAGGTGTTTGAGGTACTCGTCAAACTGCTCGGCTGGGATCGCCACTCTGCCGGTGAACACCTTGGGCATGATGTACCTCGCTGATCGTGAGGTGGAGCATTGTCCGCGACACCTTCATAATTCATAGCGGATAGACGTTCCAGGCTTCGAGCAGGTGCCAGCGTGGGCCGATGCGCCCGATCACGCCGGAGACGGTCCAGCCAACCTGGCACCGACGGCTGAGATCCTCGGGGAGCTGAATCGGCCCACGCTCCCGACCATCGAGCAGGCCAGTGAGCCAGATCCGGCCGGGCTCAAGCCGCGTGATCTGGAAGTGATCCTCAAGCTGTTCGGCCGCGTCGGGACCGCCTCGCTCCTCGGCAAACGCCTGGAGGCGGGCGGCAAGCTCGTCCGCCTTCGGCAGCGCCCGAGCAGCCTCTGCTCCGCGCTCGGTGGCCATCTCGGCAGCTGCCGCCTCGACGTAGCCCTGCTCGGCCAGCCAGGCCGCTAGAAGCCCGGCCGACAACCGGGCATGGTGAACGTGATCGGCCGCGATGAGAGCGTCCGGTCACGTGATGCGATTCGGATGTCTGCGCGGTGGTCCGGTGAGCCAATGAGCCGTCCGGGGCCGAGTTGACGGCTCAGGGCGAGCAGGAAGAACCCCAGGAGCGCGACAAGCAGCCCGATGGCAGCCGAATCGGGGCCGGACAGCAGGTCGGTCACGGCCAGGTAGGTCAGGTTGGCGACCGCCGCCGCCATCAGCAACTGGAACCGGACCTTGGGTGTCCCGACGTCGCGGGCCTGGCGGATGCCCAACTGGACCAACCGGGCGATGCGATGCTCGACCCACTGGCGTCGGCGCCGATACTCGGCGAAGGCTGGACTGGCCTGGAACGCGCGGGCGGCCTGGAGCAGGCGTTCCTGGGGATGCACGGCGACCGTCCGCCCACCGACCCCACGGACGCACTGGGCGCGGAGCGGGCAGGCCGCGCAGAGCTCGACGGCGAAGCGGACCTGCCCACCGCCAGCCGGGTCGGGCTTGAAGTCCTGGCTGGTCTGGCCGGCCGGGCAGGTCGCGCTCATGACCTCCAGGTCGAGCACGAAGGCGGTCTTCGGGAAGTAGCCCTGGTTCGACGGGTTCGGCACCTTCGCGACGATCGTCCGGCCAGCGTCGGCGAACGCCTGGCGGGTCTCGCCGCGGCCGTAGGCGCAGTCGCCCAGCGTCGCGTCGACGTCACAGCCGGTGTTCGCCTCGGTCTGCTCGACCAGCTCCAGCGCGCCCTCGGCATCCGGCGCGTTCCCTGCCAGCACGTCGACCGCCACGATCAGCGGCTCGTCGGTGTCGACCGCCACCGCCGCCTTATGCCCGTCGAACCGCTTGCTGGCACTCTTCCGCCCATGCCGCATCTCCGGATCGTGCACCGACACCAGCCGGTCTTTCGCCACCCCCTCCTTGATGGCTGGCCCATCCGCCCGACGCTCGACGTCCTGGACCAGCACCCGACTGAGCAGCCCGGCCGCCTCCACCAGGCTGGCCTCGGCCGCGCTCCCGGCCTCCAGCCCGCTCCGCACGACCCGCGCCTGCTCCAGCAGCCGATCGGCGTCGGCGACGATCTCTGCCAGGAACCGCCGCCGCTCGCTGGCGTCGCCCCAGTCGATCTCGGCCGTCCCCTTCAGACTGGTCTGGCCCACGTACCGCCCGTACCCCTGCGCCTCGGCCCACACCGCCAGCGGCTGCCCCGCCAGCTTCGCCAGCACCCGCGCCAGCTTCACGATCCCGTCCCCGAGCAGGTTGTAGGTGTCCTTCACCGCTCCCCGCCCCAGGATGTTGGTCGTGTCCAGCGCCACCTTCAGCTTCCGCTTCTCCCCGCTCTTGGTCCGAAACTTCCCCCGCCGCTTCGCCTCCTCCAGGCTCGCCTGAAAGATCGCCGCCTGCTCCTCGTGCACGATGAGCTGCGCCCGAAACTCCTGCAGCGTGCTCTTCGCAAACGGCCGTGCATCCAGCTCCACCCCCAGCGCCACCTTCCACCGCAGGTCATAGTCCGCCCGCTGCTTCGCCTCGTCGTCCGACACCCCGTCGTACGTCTGCAGCACCAGCGCCACCGCTAACTGGCTCGGCGGCACGCTCGGACGCCCGTTGTCCAACACGTACAGCCCGGCAAACTGCTCGTCCTGGAACAGCTCCCCACGCTGGCTCGCCAGCCACCCGTAGAAACTGTCCCGCCCCACGAACGCACCATACGCCGTGTCTGCTTCGAACAGCCCCCGTTGTGGCCCACGCTTTCCCAGCATCCCTCTTCCCTCACTCAGCCGACCGGTTGCTTCATCCTACCCGGCCGGCCCGCCTCTCCGGTAGCCCCCTTTCCGGCCGGGCTTCTAGAACGATGTAGCCGATCATTCCTCCCGTGGCGGAGTCATCTGCGTACCGTCCGGTGACGAAGCG
>DASRIN010000490.1:0-9072 GCA_035649975.1 Gemmatimonadales bacterium | reverse complement strand
CGCCCGCCAGAGTTCCTTTTCCAAGTTGGTCTTGTCGGCCGGATGGACCACGTCGAGGAAAGATTGCAAGCGGGCGTCGCGCGGCCTCCCTGTGGTCCCGAAGATCCGGCCCTCCTCCCCACCCCAGGAGATCGTCTCCCGCTCCATATCCCAGGCCCAGCTGCTCATCCGTGCCACCGTCATTGCCTCGAGCAGCTGGGCCGTGCTCTCCCGCAGCGCCGTCTCTCGTGACTCCAGCGTGGCGAGCATCTCATTGAAGGCATCGGTAAGATGCCCGATCTCGTCGTCGGCCTGTTTCACGGCCCGGATCTGACGGTCCTTGGAGGCGGCGACTGCCCGGCTGGCGTCGGCCAGACGTCCGATCGGGGTGATGATGCTGGATTGCAGCAGCCGGGAGAGGAGTATCGCCACCGTGAGCAGGGCCAGCAGCACCACGCCGGCAATTATCCCGTACTGCGGGAGCCGAGTCCATAGAGGCGACGGCTGGTATTGGAGCACCAGCCATCCGAGGGTCTGGCTCTGATCCACCACCGGCTCGCTGAGCACCAACCGGTCATTCTGGAAGGAATGCACCCGCGCTCGGGGTGCAGCACTGAATGGCAGGGGAGCTCGCGGATCCCGCCGGTAAGAAGCGAAGAGGCGGCCGTCACCAGTGTATAGTGCGGCCGCCTCGATCTCCCGTTTGGCGCGAAGGGTGGCGAGGTTCTCCGCCGCCGCTCGCGGATCCTGGAAGGCCAGGGCCGCCGTGGTATTGACTCGAATGAGCTCGGCCTGGGTCGTGAGATCGCGCAGCGCGCGCGGCCGCAGTGAGGTCAGGTCATAGATCAGCAGGCCCAGGGCCGCCAGCAGCAGCGCCACCCCGCTGGCCACCACGATGAGCCAGTTGACCTTTTCCCGGATCGGCCGGTCTCGGAACGGCCGGCTCAAGGGCCCAGCTCCTGGCCGTACACGGCCGCAGCAAGGGAAAGCATACGGGAGCTGATCCGCAGGCCGGCCCGGTCGCGCGCTTCGGCGTTCACCACGAACCGGACCGCCTCATCCTGGATCACGAACCCGATCACGCCTCCGGCCTGAGCGAACTCATCGGATTCGCCCACTGTCAGCCGCCCAGGCGAGCGCAAGGTTCTGGGCAGTTCCCCAAGGGTGCGCCAGGTCTCCCGGCTGATGAAGACCAGATGGCAGCCGGCGGCGTCGGCGGAGCTGCGGACCCGACGCAGAGCCAGGGGTCGTCCCTGAGTCGTTTTCCCCTCCAGGGTGGCGTCGAGCACCCCGTCGAACGGATCCCGCCCCAATACACAGACTCGCACCGGGTCAGTGGGTGCCTGGAATGCTTGCGAGGGCCATTCCACATAGCGGGTGAAATTGAGGAGGTAGGCCGCCTTGACCTGGTACTCCAGGGAAGCGCCTCGATACCCCGTTCCTGCTGGGGCTCTCGCCTGGGAGAGCACCAGCTGCGCCATACCGAGGGTGGCAGCCAGAACGATCAGGGAAGCGAGCCCGCGCCGCGCGGTCAGAAGGTCCATGATCCTTTGACCCGAAACTGGCGCTCAATGGCGCGACGGCTCGTAGCGGACCGGGGGAACTCGACGTGACGCGGACTGAACAGATCTCGTCCAATCAACGCCAGTCGCAGACTCTCACCGATTTTATAGCCAAGCTGGACGTCAGCCTGCACGTAATCATTAACCGGTGGGTCAATGTGCAATGGGCTCACATACCGCGCGAGCAGATCGAGCTCCAGGTTTTTCGGTAAGTCGAGTGAGGACCAGAGTCCGATTTGATGATGAGGGTTGAGTCCCGGGTTTGCATCCGGGATGGCTCCCGGCGGAGCATCGTCCTCCAGGCCAGCCGTTTCATTCACGTAGGTATAGCTGCCCCGCACCCGCCACGATGAGCTCAGCCGGAATGTGAGGCTCGCAGTGCCCCCAACGGTTTCTGCCCGGGCATCGTTGGTCACAATGAAGGGCACCACTGCAGTCCCTCCAGAGGACTCAGGCGGCAGGGGAGTGAAGCTTCGCAGCTGGTGGTACTGGTGATAATAGCCGGTGATATCGAATGATAAGCGCTCGTGAGGCACTACCCGGTAACCGACCTCATAGGCCACGAGCTCCTCGGCTGCGAGCGTATCACTGCCGCGAAGGACAATCTGGGTCACCGGCGGGGCATCGAAGACTTGGGCCACGATATGGATGTCGCTGTCCACTCGAGAAGGGGTGCGTACCGCCCGAGATACCGCGCCCCAGAAACTGGTGCTGAGGGTCGGGGTCCAGAGGAACCGGCCGGTCGGCTGAAGCTCGAAGCCGGTGTAGTCGTTATGCTCGAGCTTGGCGCCGAGGTTGAGCGCCAGCTGGTTCTGGGCCAGGACGATTTCGTCCTGCACGAAGCCAGTGAGTAGATCGACAGTTCGGTCGGGCGGATCGAAGGATACCGAGAAGGTTCCGCTTATGTCGTCGCTTATACGGCGGTACTCGAGGCCCCAACTGAAGTCCTGGCGCGAGCCGAGGGGAAAATGATGCTGAAAGTCCACATCGAACGTGGTGACATGAATCCGCCCAAATGACGACGGCTGAGAGCGCGCCGCGTAGTCGACGTATGCCTGGAGCGCGAGATCGGATTGCAGGGAGAAGCGTCTGGTCCATCGCCCAAGGACGTTTCCTCCGTGAGCGGTCAGGTCCTCCTCCACCGCCTGAACAAACGGCGGGACCGGTGTAGGTTGCTCGAGGTCCTGGCCCCCTCGGCTGGCATAGACGTCGCCCTGGACCGTGACTGTCTGGCTGGTGCCTCGGCTGAAGTCGGCCCGGAAGCCGCCCTGCCCTAGGTCCCAGTCATCGATGTCCGAGGCGCCGTTTTCGAGGTCGCTGGGGCCTTCGGTGGACCCCGCCCCGTATACCCGTACCGCGCCCTGGCTGCCAAGGCCGGCTGCATAACGGAGTCCCGCCTGGGCCTGGTCGTTGGTACCGAGCAGCAGGGTTGCCATTCCGCCCCGGGTTTCCGCGGCCGAGCGGGTCACCACATTGATGACGCCGTTCACGGCGTTGGCGCCCCATAGGGCCGCCCCGGGGCCGCGAATCAGCTCGATCCGGTCGATATCCTCCAGAGGAACTCGCTGGACGTCTCAGAAGACGCCGGCAAAAATTGGGGAATAGACTACCCGGCCGTCGACCAGGACCAGCATCTTGTTGGCGCTCTGCTGGTTGAATCCGCGAGAGCTTACCGCCCAGTCGCGGGTTCCTATCCGGCCCGCGGCCAGCCCGGGGAGCAGTCGCAGCGCCTCAGGAAGGTCGCCGGCGCCAGACCGCCTGATGTCCTCCCGGGAAATCACCGCCACCGCCGCACTGGCCTGAGCCACGGCTTCGGGACGACCGGTCACGGAGGTCACCTTGATCCGGGCCAGCTCCTCGATATCGAGGGTACTGAGATCCCGGCCCGCGGAATCCACCGCCTGAGCCATCGCCGCGGGAGCCAGGCCGGCGCAGAATCCGAGCACCCAAATACCGCAGATGCCGCAGAACCCGCGGACTCCGTTGATGAGCCGGCCCTCGCAAAGCTGCGAATCTGACTGTTCGAGCACTCTGCCTGATTTTCGGGACTGACCGGTAGTGCGGAAACCTTCCCGATCGGGAAAGCTGACTCGCAGTATCACCGCTCCCTCGCTCAAACGCAACGCCGAATCGTGACGCGGCTCACTGTCATGGCATGTCTCAGGGGCTATCCCTTGCAGCCGGCGGCCTGGGTGGTTGGGGCGTTGGTGGATGGCAGGGCCCGCGCGTACGCGCAGTTCCGATTTCCCTCCATGCAGTGCCCAACCACCCCAATGATCAGCAGGGCTTCGTGCCGCAGGCGACTGCCGCGGCGGACGTCCTATTCAGACGATCGACATTTGGAAGGGGGAACCATGACAGGAACAGAGCAGAGCCTTCGCTACGGCGGATCGCTCGGCGAACGCCGGAGAGCCAACTATACACCGTATCAGACCTACAATCGCAGATACACCGACCAGCCCGGTCGGAAGGTCGAGCAGAGCACTGAGCGATGGGCCAAGGGGCTAGGCTGGCTCAGCATCGGACTGGGTCTGGCTCAAATCGCCGCACCTCGTGCAGTGGCCCGGCTCATTGGGGTCAACGATGATGATGAGACCAGGAATACCATGTTCGCGCTGGGGCTGCGGGAGATCACCAGCGGCGTCGGCATACTCTCCCGGCCCCGGCCGGTGGGCTGGGTCTGGACCCGTGTGGGCGGCGACCTCATGGATCTGGCCTTGTTGGGAAAGGCCATGAGCTCAGGTGACAACGATCGGAACCGCGTCGCCGCTGTCACCGCCGCTGTGGTCGGGGTAACCCTGCTCGATGTTATAACCGGCCAGCAGCTGAGCAAGGGCGGAAACGGGGCGAGGACCAGCAACGGCAGCAGAACGATCAGCCGCGCCACGGGTCCGGGCTTCCGCATCGGCGGTCCCATCCAGGTGAAGGAAGCCATCACGATCAATCGGCCGCGGAGTGAGGTGTACAGGTTCTGGCACAACTTCGAGAACCTGCCCCGGTTCATGGCTCACCTCGAGTCGGTCCAGATCCTGGATGAGCGGCGGTCGCGCTGGAAGGGCAAGGCGCCGGCCGGCAGCACGGTGGAATGGGAGGCCGAGATCATCGAGGATCGCCCCAACGAGCTGATCGCCTGGCGATCCCTGCCTGATTCGACGGTACCCAACATGGGATCGGTGCAGTTCAGGGACGCGCCAGGAGGACGAGGGACCGAGGTCTTGGTGGAGCTACGCTATCAGCCCCCGGGAGGCAAGATTGGTGCCCTCATCGCCAAGCTCTTCGGCGAGGAGCCGAAACAACAGGTCAAAGGTGACCTCCGCCGGTTCAAGCAAGTCATGGAGCTCGGCGAGATCGTGCATTCCGACTCCAGCATTCACCGGGGTCCTCATCCGGCCCAGCCACCGGAAGATCTGAATAAGGTGGAGTTGGGAACCACTCAGCAGCCCCAGGAGGTGCAATCATGAAAGCCAACTGCTGGATGGGAAAACGGAAGGTCCAGGTCGAAGAGGTTCCCGATCCCAAGATCCTGAACTCCCAGGATGCCATCGTGAAGATCACCTCCACCGCGATCTGCGGGTCCGACCTACATCTGTTCAACGGCTTCGTCCCTACCATGGAGCGGGGCGACATCCTGGGCCACGAGTTCATGGGCGAAGTGGTCGAGGTGGGGCCCAGTGTGCGGAACATCCAGGTAGGCGACCGGGTGGTGGTGCCGTTCCCGATTTCCTGCGGCACCTGCGCCGCCTGCCAGGCGGGACTCTTCTCGGTCTGCGAAAACTCCAATCCAAACGCGTGGATTGCCGAGAAGCTGCTGGGTCACTCCCCGGCCGGCGTGTACGGCTACTCGCATATGCTGGGCGGGTTCGCAGGAGGTCAGGCCGAGTACGCCCGGGTCCCTTTCGCCGATGTCGGACCACTGAAGGTGCCCGAGGATCTCACCGACGAGCAGGTCCTGTTCCTGTCGGACATCTTCCCCACCGGCTACATGGGGGCCGAGATGTGTGACATCCAGCGGGGAGACGTGATCGCGGTCTGGGGAGCGGGCCCGGTGGGTCAGTTTGCCATCGCGAGCGCGCTCCTGCTCGGGGCCGAGCGAGTGATCGCGATCGACCGGTTCAAGTACCGGCTCCAGATGGCCAAGGAGCGCGCCGGCGCCTCGGACACGATCAACTATGAGGAAGTGAACGTCCAGGATGCCTTGCTGGAGCTGACCGGCGGCCGCGGTCCAGACAAGTGCATCGACGCTGTGGGGATGGAGGCGCACGGCCACGGGGTAACCTACGCCTACGACCGCGCCAAGCAGGCGATGATGCTCGAGAGCGACCGCCCGATTGCCTTGCGGGAGGCCATTCTCGCCTGCCGGAACGGGGGCGTGGTCTCGGTCATCGGCGTGTATGGTGGATTCATCGACAAGTTTCCGATGGGCGCCATCATGAATCGGTCGCTCACCATCCGGTCGGGCCAGTGTCACGTTCAGAGGTACATGCGGCCGCTCCTGGAACGGGTTCAGAAGGGGGAGATCGATCCCAGCTTTGTCATTACCCACAGGCTGCCACTGGATCAGGCCCCGCAGGGTTACGACATGTTCCTGAACAAGGAAGACAACTGCGAGAAGGTGGTGCTCTCGGCCAGGTGAGCAGCGCATCACTGTGATTTCGGCGCCCCGGTGCTCTCTGAGTGCCGGGGCTTTCCCCTGCCTACTTGACATTCACTTGACCGGTCAGTGCAGTTTTGGCGCGCGTTGGATCGACCAAGGTCTAGTTTCACAACGTGATGTAAGTCACAAGCTTGACACGCGTAAAAGGGCAGGGATACTAGACATATCGATATGATGCGAATTCCACTTCCTCGGCTCTCGGCTGGGTTAACTGCGGCTGCAGCCACGCTGTTTGCCTGTGGCGGCGGCGATGACCTGTGCACCGGACCGTTCTGCTTCAGTCCTCCCACCAGTCCGGAGCCCAGCAGCATCGAAGCCGGACCCGGTAACGGCCAGGAAGGCGCTCCGGGGAGGGAGTTGGATCAACCGATCGGTGTCGTGGTGAAAGACAGTGACGGCAAGCTGGTTCCGGGAGTCACGGTCAACTTCGGGGTGACCAGCGGTGGAGGACAGCTTTCGAGTGCGACTGCCGAGTCCGACGTCAATGGAGTGGCGCTGGTTCGCTGGACGCTAGGAAACGAGCTGGGAGCCCAACAGCTCGAGGCCACCGCCAGCAACGACGGCGGCGCACCCCTGACCAACTCGCCCGTGCAGCTCTCGGCCACGGCAGTCCCGCTGCAACCGGACAGCCTGGTGCTCCGCACCACGCTGGCCGAGACCGCGCTGAACGGCGTTCCTCTGGAGCAGCAGCCGGTAATCGAGGTGTATGCCGATGGTCAGCCCCTGTCCGGTGTCGAGGTAACTGCCTCGGTGAGCTCGGGCGGCGCCACTGTGAGTGGCGGCACGACTGCCACTTCCGACGCGGGTGGACTGGCCGCCTTTGCCAACCTCGCGCTCATCGGTCCTCAGGGACCGCAGACCCTCCGCTTCAGCGTGGCTAGCCCGGCCCTCGAAATCGCCTCCAGCCCGATCCAGCTGATCGCGGGCACTCCCGCGACCCTGGAGGCCGTTGCCCCGACCGAATACGAGGGCACCGTGAACTCCTCGGTCTCCCCGGGCCCATCGGTGATCGTGAAGGACCAAGCCGGAAATCCCGTTCCGGGTGTTGCCGTAGCTTTCACTGCCAATCGGAGCGGCTCGGTTTCACCGGAAAGCGCGACGACCAACGAGCAGGGCGTGGCGCAGGTGAACTGGACCCTCGGCAGCACGGCCAACATTTCCTACACCCTGACCGCGCGGATTGAAGCCTCCACCATCGCTGCGGTCCGGTTCTCGGCCGTGGCTCGGCCGGGCAATGCCGGACGGCTTCAGGTGGCGGTGCAGCCCTCGACTCCGACTGCGAGCGGGACGCCGTTCGCCACCCAGCCGGTAATCCAGCTCGAGGATCAGAACGGCAACCCGGCGCCCCAGGCCGGCGTGACGGTAACTGCGACGGTGTCCTCCGGTCCGACCGGTTCGCTGGCCAATGCCACCGCAACTACGAATGCCTCAGGGCAGGCGGCTTTTACGGGGCTGACCCTCACCGGTCAGGTGGGCAACTATACCCTGTCGTTCAGGGCCCCCGACCTGGTTGGCGCCACCTCCGCTCCATTCACCATTACTGTTGGCGCCCCAGCTCGGCTGGCCTTAGCCACGGCGCCTTCGACACTGGCGCGGAGCCGTTTTGCCCTGGTTATCCAGCCGGTAGTGCAGGTCGAGGACGCGAGCGGAAACCCGATCCGGCTGGCGGGAACCCAGGTCGTAGCCTCGCTGACGACAGCGAATACGAGCCTCACTGGGGAGTCCGCAATCACCGACGAGAACGGACGGGCGGTGTTCACCGGTCTCACGATCACTGGCCCTCCGGGACCCAAGGATCTCACCTTCTCTGCAGCCAACCTGCAGAGCGCCACCGCTCCAGTAAGCCTCGTGAGCGTGGAGACCGTGAGTGCGGCTCCCTCTCATCCGGTCTCCGCAACGGTAGGATCAACCGTCACCGGGCCAGTGATCACCTGGACGCTGAGAGATGGTTCGACCCGACCGGTCGCCGATGCGGACTTCACGCTAGTGGTGCCGTCCGGAGGAACTGCCGCGCCACTCACGCCGTTCAGCGATGCCAATGGAGCCGTTCAGGTAGGTGACTGGACACTAGGCACGACCGCCGGCTACCAGTACCTCGTGTTGCGACTGCCGGATGGCCGCGAGTTCCGGGACAGTATTCTGGCAACGCCGGATGCACCCGCTGATGTGGTCATCGCTTCGGGCGACAACCAAGAGGCACCTGCTGGATCAGACCTCCCGCAGCCTCTGGTGGCCCGAGTTGTAGATCGCTTTGGCAACGGTATTGGCGACGTGCCGGTGCAGTGGGGCACCTGCGACGGCACGGCGGGGCCAACGGTCAACACCGATGCCAACGGGTACTCGTCCGTGACCCAGCCGACCACGGAGCCGACAGACGGAGGGTGCACCCGCGCGGCGATTGCGCAACCTCCCGATTTCGTGGACTTCCACTATCAAGTGACTGCAGCAGCGTCTCAGCAGGAGCCGCTGACCGGTGTCTCAGCATCCCAATCGGGGCACTCCGGAGGACCACCACCAGTCCCGCTCCGGCGGCGTAGATGAACGCACGCCGCTCGATCCTGCTCCAACTCGTCGCCGCGGGGCTCCTGGTTACGGACCTTCCAGGCCAGTCTGCCCAGGCGATCTCGCTTCAGGTCTCCGGCCTGTATAACGGTGTTGAGGGAGATGTGTTTTCCAACCTGGAGAACGGGTGGGGCGGAGAGGCACAGATCCGGTATACCCCCGGCGCGCTCTCGGTCGGGGCCGGGTTCCAATACACTCAGCACGGCCGGGGACCGCTTCCCGCGGATCCCGACCCAGCAGACATCAAGCTGTACGGCGGGTTCGTCGAGCCCCGCTACCGCATTCACACCGGAAGCTACACGGTCGCGCCCTATG
>DASRIN010000489.1:0-2177 GCA_035649975.1 Gemmatimonadales bacterium | reverse complement strand
CTCCGCAGCTTCTACTTCGCTCGGCTGATTGCCGAGCAAGAAGGCGCCCTGACCGATGCGGCCTACGACGAGGGCCTGCTGTTTGCCGCCGCGGTGATGCACGACCTCGGGCTGGGGACGCTGGGTCAAGGAAAGGCCCGCTTCGAGGTCGAAGGAGCGGACCTCGCCGCAGCCTTGTTGACCGAGCACGAGGTTCCTGCCGCTGACGTGGGCCGAGTCTGGGAAGCGATCGCCTTGCACAGTTCCATCGGGCTAGCCGACCGTCTGGGCCTACTGACCTACCTGACCCACAAGGGTGTCTTCACTGATGGTGGCCGCGTTGCTGAGCTTCCCGCCGATGCGCAGGAGCCCATCCGTATCGCCTACCCCCGGTCATCCGGCGACCGCTCGCTCCAAGATGCCATCATCACGCACGCGCGCAGGTCTACGGCCGCAGCGCCGCCGTTCTCGATCGCGGCCGAACTCCTCAGGCAGAACAGCGCTCAAGACCGAGCAAGATCGCGGACCGGTACTGGTTGGGCGGTCGGCCGGTGGCGCGATCTCTTAGCAGGACGACGATGCGCGGACAGCCAACTCTGGCGCAGAGGGCGTCCCGAGAGCGGGCAGTCGACTGGCTAGTCAAAGGCGCTGAATATCAAGGCCCGTGACCCCTGATGAGTCCGGGGCGGTCGCCGGCACTTGGATGCAGATGGGCACAAACAAGTATTTGATCTTTCAATGAAGCGGATTTACATTTGATCAAGAAGTTGAACACTCAACTTCCTGGTCTGGGGTGGGGAAGTTGGCCCCAGATCAACCGCATACCGGCAACGTTTCGAACACTCATAGAGGAGCCCTCATGTCCCGTCCTGTTACACGCCGTGTCGTGCTGGGTGGTGCCGTGGCCGGCGCCGCCGGAGTCGCGCTCGGCGCGCCAGCCGCCGCCGCCGCGAGTCAAGCTGACCTATCTTTTCCCGCCACCCGGCTGGCGCGGAGCGCCCACAAGCTGGTGGCCGACACGCAGCAGCCCTTCCTGCGCAACCACAGCCTGCGCAGTTTCCTGTTCGCTCGGGCGGCCGCTGGCCAGCAGGGAAGGCGACCTGACGAGGACTATGACCTCGAATTGGTGTACCTCATCTCCGTGTTGCACGATATGGGGCTGACTGACCAGGGAAATGCCGACAACCAGCAGTTCGAGGCCGCCGGCGCCGACCTGGCAGCGCGGTTCATGGAATCGCGCGGTGTCACTGACCGGCGGGTAGACACTGTGTGGGAGGCCATTGCACTGCACACCTCGGAATTGCATGAGTCACCAGTGTTCCGACGCCGCCGTCCCACCGAGATCGGCATTGCGTTGGCCGGGATCGCAATCGACGCGGGCGAACCCGGCGGAGCCGACCGGCTCCCGCCCGGGTTCGCAGATCGCGTCCATGCTCTCTATCCCCGCCTCGGTAGTACCCGTGCTCTCATCGAGGTCGTCCTCGAACAGGGTCTCGCGAACCCACGCAAGGCCCCGCAGTGGACTTTGGCTGGTGAGGGCATCCACCAGCGTCACCCGTCTCTGCCCTACTTCACCGTGGACATGCTCCTCGACTCGAATCCCTGGGGAGACTGAACACGTCGGGTGGGCCCCAGTCCTCTCTCGCAGGGGCGTACCCACTCGGCGTGATTGCCACTGAGATTTGAGGGTGCAAACACCAGGAGCCCGGCGGGCAACTCCGCCGAGCACCTGGTCACTTCGGTGCGATATTGCCTAGTACTACAGCAGTAGATCGTGATCGCGTTTCTGTCGCGTTTTGTAGTGGCAGAGTCTCGCTTGGTGTTGGTGTTGTCGGCGGAATCGACTCCATCGGGCGATGTGCCGTTGGTCGTGGCTTGGCCGGGTCAGTGCTGCACGGAGGTGCCGGATCTCGTTGCAGGTAAGGGGAATCAGCGCTGCTTGGTGTTCGGTGCCGCCGGATGTGGTGCTGGCGGCGTGAGTGGTGGTTTCCTGTCGGGCTCGTGCGGCGGTGACGGCGAGGAAGGCGTGGGCGAGCATCGCGAGGGTGGTCCAGCGGTGCCAGGAGGTCCAGGTGCGCACCAGGTGTTCGTCCAGGCCGGCGCAGCCCTTGCCGGCTTGGAAGTTCTCTTCGACCCGCCAGCGGGTCCCGGCCACCCGCACCAGTGTTGCGAGCGGAACGGCGCTGGTGGCGTGGCAG
>DASRIN010000488.1:0-3144 GCA_035649975.1 Gemmatimonadales bacterium | reverse complement strand
GCGCCGGCCGTTCTCCCCCGGCTCGATCGGCCGGCATAAGACCACCAGCCGCCTGCCCTACCACCTGGCGCGCGAAGAGGCGCGCAGCTCGGACGCGGATGAAGCCCTGCTGGTGGACGCGGACGGCGTTGTGCTCGAAGGGGCGGTGAGCAGCGTGTTCGTGGTCCGCGAGTCGCGGGTCCTGACTCCGCCGCTGAGCCTGGGGATCCTCCCCGGGATCACGCGCGCGATCGTGCTCGAGCTGTGCCGCTCGCTCGAACTCGAGACCGTGGAGGCGCCGTTCGACGTCGACTCGCTGGCCGGTGCCGATGAGATCTTCCTGGTCAACTCGGTTCAGGAGGTGGTGCCGGTGGTGCGCTTCGAGTCCGCCACGATCTCGAGTCGGACGCTTGGACTGAGGCTCTGCGCCGCCTACCGCGAGCGGGTCGCGAGCGAGCTCGATGTCGTGGAACTCCCGCGTCGCGGGGCGATTTGACCCGACACGGAGCGGTTCCGGCCGCTCATGACGACCCCATTCCTGGCGGGTGGCCCGATTCAGACACATTCCCCCGACGAGATCGGATGGCACGGCCGATGCTGGCTGTGCGCCTCGGCCGACTCGCGGCCGACAACAATGACAGCGCCACCGACGGTGGCCACCCATCGACCAGGCGGAGGCAGGCACCATGAGAGTCAAGGGCGGCCGTCTCGAGTTCCTGGTCCCCCACCTCCTGCGCAGCCAGTTCCTGCGCCCCGGGTTCGTGCGTCTCAGTCTGCGCCTGGGTGTCGCCCGCCAGATGCCGCGCTGGGCGAAGCAGCAATTCCTCAATGCCGGCGTTTCCCTTCCCGACCTCGATCGGGTGCTGGGGCGGATCACGAGCCTGGGTTCGTGGGTGGACGAATGGGAGAGCCTGGGGCGCGAACGGGAGCAGGGCGGGCACGACGCGATGACGCTCGGGCGCCCGGAGCTGGCGAGTCGCCGGTACGTGGCCGCTTCGGCGGCCTACAACTTCGCGCAATTCGTGATTTTCCTCGACATCGCCCGCAAGCGGGTGCTCCACGAGGCGTGCGTCCGATCGTATGCCCTTGCGGCGCCGATCATGGATCCCCCGGCGCGCCCGTTCGACGTCCTGTTCCGGCGCAAGTTGATGCGCGGCTATGTGCGCCTGCCGCGCGGCCGGCGGCCCGCCCCGGTGGCAGTGCTGTTCAACGGCACCAATGCGGTCAAGGAAGAGCTGCACTGGTGGGCCGAGGCGCTGCTCGACCGCGGGATCGCGGTGATCACCTTCGACGGCCCGGGACTGGGGGCCAGCTGGCATCGCCTCTCGATGGTGGCGGAGCCGCGCCCGGTGGGAGTGGCGATCCTCGACCACATCGAGACCTGGCCTGAACTCGACGCCGGTGCGGTCGGGTTCTTCGGCCAGAGCCTGGGCGGCTACCTGGCCATTCGGATGGCCTCTCACGATCGTCGGGTCAGGGCGGTCGCCGCGATCAGTCCCCCTTACTCAGCCGAGATCTACTGGAAGCTGACCCTGGCCAGCCTGCGGCGCGAGCTGGCGGCCCTGTACAACATGGAAGAGCGCGAGATGGGTGTCGCGATCGAGCGCATCACCCTGGCGGAGATGCTCCCTGCCCTGCGTTGTCCGCTGCTGGTAGCTGGCGGAGGGCGCGACCACATCACGCCGGGTACCGAGGCTTGGCGAATCTTCGAGGACGCCCGTTCGGAGCGTGAGCTCCTTTATTATCCCGACGGCGCACACGACTGCTTCAACGTGCTCTCCGACCTCAGACCCCGGGTCGTGACCTGGCTGGCGCGCCGGCTCGAGAGCCATCACCGGCCGTGGCGCCCGCTTCACGGGGCTTCCCCCTCACCCCCTTTGGGTATGGCGGCCGACGCGGTCGACCTGGACTTCGGGGAGGCACTCGAAGGAGATGTCACCAGACCGGTGTGGTGGCCTTCTGGCCCGCAGCCAAGCCCCGGTTGGAAGTGGCCATGGGAGACGCGGATCAGGCTGATTCCGACCTTGGTCCACAAACGGTCCCCGGCCGAGGCCGACCTCGTAACCTCCGAATAGCCCTCCACGGCCCCTGGGCACCATCCTGGTTCCACATTCACTTCTGCAACAGGATGGCCTTCGCTTCCCACTCCCTGACTCCTGGGTGGTCCTAACCCTAACTTGCGGGGGTTCGGATTAGGCCTGTCGGATGGTTTCCGCCCGATCTCAGCCCGCGGCCAACTGACTGCGAAGGTGGCAGATAAGCCTTGAGTTTTCCTGACCATTCTGGTTAAGTACTCGTTAACCTAGCGGGACAAGAAGACCTTTTTGGCGACGCTCGTCGTCGGCGGTCTTGCTTGTTCTCTCGACGGCATCATTGAAAGGGGGTTTCCGCTCGCTTGTTTTCATCAATGCCGCTGTCGCTGGCATTCGACCGCTCCTCGCATTGAACCGGGTAGAGTCGGTCGGTTCCAAGCGTCACCTCGCTCAATAACTGCCTGTAACACAGCCCTTGGACAAAAGTGTCTCAAGGATCACGGAGGTGCGCAGATGCAGTTTCGTCGTTTGAGTGCTCTTCTCGTTTCGGCCGTCCTCGGTCTGACGGGGGTTCTGTCTCTCGGCGTCCACCCGATGCCCGCATCGGCCGACAACGTGAAACGGAACTTCTTCAAGGAGGCGGAGCTGCGCCAGAAGATCTCTTTGGCGCGCAGCAACCAGCTTCGTACCGCGGCGGTTGAGGAATCAGTCTGGATTGGGCACGTATCGACGGGCGGATATGGTCCGCACAAGATCGGCAAGGGTCCGCGTCGGCTGATCGGCGGCAAGAACGGCACCGCCGCAGCGTACGACGGGCTCTGGGGTTTCGATCACCTGCAGGGCGGCGAAACGGATTCGATGCAGGGCTGGTGGGCGACGCAGGGTTCCTACGGCAGCGTCGGTCCCTCGAATCTGCACGACTATCAGCGCTCGTTCTTCGGATTGGACTACGGCAACCAGGCCAACTTCTACCCCCGCCAGGGCCGCACCTTCGGTGTGACCGGCATCTGGCATGCGGACAATGGAACGATTGCCACCGACTCGATTCCGGGCCGGAACATCCAGCGCCCGGGCTGGACTCCCATCACCGGAACGCGGTCGATGTGGTGCGGCATTCGCTCGCCCGGCGACC
>DASRIN010000487.1:0-2833 GCA_035649975.1 Gemmatimonadales bacterium | reverse complement strand
TGGCAAACTACCACACCGAGCAGCTCCTCACTCATAGTCCTCCTGCAGATATTCCCGCACCCCGCGCTGCTCCTTCATGCGTTTGATCAGTCGGGCGTTGAACGCCGCCGCCACATCGACACCCGAGTACCGGAGCAGATGCATCATGGCCACGACCTCGGAGATGACCGTGATGTTTTTCCCCGGATTGAGCGGCACCACGACCCGGGGCACCGCAACGTCCAGAATGGTGGTCTCTTCCCGGGAGAGGCCGCTCCGGTCGGTATCCTTGGCGGTTTCCCAGTCCTCCAGCTGGACCACCACCTCGATCCGCTTTTGCTGCCGCACGGAGCGCACCCCGAAAAGAGCCGGGATGTCGATCAGTCCGATTCCCCGAATCTCCATGTGGTGCGCAGCGAGCTCGTGCCCGCGCCCGATCAGCACATCGTTGCCCCGCCGGGTCACCTGCACGACGTCATCGGCCACCAGCCGATGGCCCCGCTCTACCAGGTCGAGCACGCATTCGCTCTTGCCGATGCCGGACCGTCCGACAAACAGCAGACCGACACCATAGACGTCGGCCAGGGAGCCGTGGAGGGTCGTTCGGGGCGCGAATGCTTCCTCGACAATCGGCTTGATCCGGCGGTAGAACTCCGAGGTCTTGAGCTTGCTCCGAAGTACGGGCACGCCCTTGTTCCGGGCCAGCTCCAGCAGCTCGACCGGAACCTCCTGCCCCTTGGTCACGAAGATGCAGGGCAGGTCGAAGCTGAAGAACGTGGTGAGCGACTGCCGCCGCTGCTCGGCAGGCAGCGAGTTCAGGTAGGTGATCTCGGTCTCGCCCAGGACGTGCAGCCGGTTGGCGGCGAACCGCCCGGTGTAGCCGGCCAGGGCCAGCCCGGGTCCGGCAACCTCCGCGGCGGTCATCTGGCGGTCCAGGCCCAGCTCACCGGTCAACGGTTCAAGCTGGAGCGGGTCCCCCCGGCGGGAGAGAAAGTCACCCAGCCGGAGCATTAAAGCGGCTGGTTGGGTTGGGTCGGGCGGGTGCGGCGAGGCCGCTCCGAGGCCCGCTCAATCTGTCGCCGGAGCTTTTCCTCGGCACGATCGAGCGCGGTGCGGTGATCGGGACCATCGCCGCTGGCAACGAGCACTTCGCCACTGGCGAGGTGCAGCCGGATCTCGGCGATCAGCCCGATGCCATCGGTGTCGAACACTACAGCGGATTCCATTGGCCGCGAGGCCATGCTCTCCAGGTGTTCGACCACGCTCTCGGCTCGCTCCCGCAACGCATCGGAGATCTCACAGTGGCGAGCTGTTATCGTGGGTCGCATGATCGGTTCTCCCGGCTCAGCGGCGGGCCGAGCCCTCCATAAGCTGGTTCAAGTGGTGTTCAGTATCAGCCGCGGTGCTTTCCCAGGTAAGGCTTTCGGCGAAGACGCGCGCCCGATTGCCCAGGCGCGCCACCAGCGCAGGCGAATCGGCCAGCTCCACCATTCTGCCGGCGAGTCCAGCTACATCCCCATGAGGGACCAGAAACCCGGTCTCACCGTGACGCACCGAGTCGCGGAGCCCCGGACTCTCGGACGCGAGCGATGGGGTGCCGCAGGCCGCCGCTTCGACTATGGTGATCCCCCAGCCTTCCTTCGGAGAGGGAAACACGTTGGCCCACGCCCATCGCATCAGATCGATCTTCCGTTCCTCGCTGACAAAGCCATGAAAGGTGACGGCCTTGTCGAGATCCAGGCGAGCCGCTAAGCGCTCCAGCTCCGCCCGATAGTCACCCGTGCCGGCGATATCGAGCCGGAGGTCGGGCCGCTGCCGGCGCGCAAGCGCCAAGGCTTCGATCGCCAGACTTATCCCTTTATAACGCTTCAGCCGTCCAACATACAAGAAGCTCGGCAGGGTTGAACGCCGCCCTTGAGGGCCCGGAGTGAAGCGGCGGCTGTCTACCCCGGGGTGAATCACTCGAATCCGGTCGGCGGGGACTCCGCGGGCAACCAGATCATCCCGAGTACTCTCGCTGATGGCGTGGAAACCCGCGCGACGATAGGCCCAGGGGAGTGGACGTTCCGCGGCCCAGACCGCGGCCGCGATCGGCCAGGGAGCTTCGTCAAAGGCGGTCTCCCCGAAGAGATGAGGCACGATGGCGCAAAATGGCACCGAGGTCCTGGTGGCAAGGAAGAGCGGCAACTTGTTGATGTCCTCGACCAGGACGTCGGGACGCTCCGCTGCCATGGCCCGCCGAACCGCCCTCCGACCCGCAAATGCAAAGCTGTTCCTGCCGCCGCTCCGATAGATCTGGATTCCATCGATGGTCGCCTGCTCCGCTGCCCCGGGCCAGCCCGAGCACACCAGCCGTACCCGATGCCCGCGGGATGCCAGCCGGCTGAAGATCTCGAACAGATGGATCTCGGCGCCGCCGGCGTGGGGGTTAGCGCGATCCTGCCAGTTAACCAGGAGAATGTTCACGAAGGTGGAGGTATCCGCTACAGTCGTCCCAGCGAACGCGCGACTCCATCCAGCACTCCGTTCACGAATCCGGGAGCGCGGACGTCCCCGAACCAGTGGGCCAGGTGAACGGCCTCGTCGATGGCCACCTTGGGCGGCACCTCCCCGCGCCGGAGCTCGTGGATGCCCAGCCGGAGAATGTTACGCTCCACCACAGCAATCCGGCTCATCCGCCAGTTCTCGGATGCTCGCGCCGCCTGGGCATCGAGATCGGTTACGTCAGCCACGATGTCGGCGGCCAGGGCCTCGGCCCGACCCAGAATCCGGGGCTCGGGACCGGTCAACCGGGCCAACCCGCTGGCCACCGCGGGGATCGGAGGCGCGCCCTGGAGCTCCCAGGCATAGAGCA
>DASRIN010000486.1:0-10986 GCA_035649975.1 Gemmatimonadales bacterium | reverse complement strand
GATTCACCAATGGACGAGAGCGTCGCCGCCTTCTTCCGCCGGCGCTTCAACCAGGAAGTGCTCGACTACGTGGTGAATCCCTTCGTGGCAGGAATCTTTGCGGGCGACCCAGAGCAGCTCTCGGTCCGGCACGCTCTCCCTCAGCTTCATGCCCTGGAGCGAGACCACGGCTCAGTGGTCAAGGGGTTCATGCAGGCCGCCAAGCGACCCCCGACGCTGATGTCCTTCCGCAACGGACTCCAGGAAATAACCGATGCTCTGGCGCGGGAGCTCGAATCCGAGCTGCGTCTTCGGTCGCCGGTCACTCAGCTGCGTACCGGGACCAAGGGATGGACAGTAGGTGCAGCGTTTCAGGCCCCGGAGATCTACGACGCGGTGGTCTACGCTGCACCGGCCCACAGTCTCGGCGGGATCGACCTCGACCTGGCCGGATCCGAGCGGCTCTCTACCCTGTCCAGTATCATCCACCCTCCCGTCGCGGTCCTGGCGTTGGGCTTTCCCCGGGAGCAGGTGGCGCACCCGCTGGATGGCTTCGGGGTCCTGATTCCGGAGGCTGAGCGCCGCCGGGTGCTCGGCGTCATCTTCTCCTCCACCGTGTTTCCCGAGCGCGCTCCGGAAGGGCACGTGCTACTGACAATATTCGCCGGGGGAACCAGGGATCCCGACTTCGTCCAGGTTGATCCCCACACGCTCACTGCCCGGGTGCTGGACGAGTTACGCACCCTGCTTGGCACTCGGGGCGAGCCTTCATTTCGGGCGCTGCAGCTCTGGCCCCAGGCAATTCCTCAGTACACGATGGGGTATGGCCGCTTCAAGGACATCGCGGACCAGACCGAGCAGGCTAACCCTGGCCTGCTGCTGGCCGGCACCTATCGCGACGGCATCTCGCTGGGTGCTGCGATGAGCTCGGGCGAGCAGGCCGCCGGCAGAGCAGCCAAGACACTCGGGCTCGAGCCCGTGACTGGAGGCGTCTCCGCCGCAGGCCTGCCTTGAACTCGTTTCCCACTCCGCTTCGAATAGGTACCCGCGGCAGCGCGCTTGCGCTGTGGCAAACCGAGCGGGTGCGTTCATTACTCGCCACAGCCGGCCAGGAAACCCTGCGGGTGGACATCAAGACGACCGGTGACCTGGCGCCGGACGTTCCGCTGGCCCGGATTGGCAGCCGGGCACTCTTCACCAAGCAGATCGACGATGCCTTGTTGGAGCGGCGCATCGATCTCGCGGTGCATTCGCTCAAGGATCTGTCCACCGAGCTGCCCGATGGTATCGTACTCGGAGCCGTGAGCCAGCGAGAGGATCCGCGGGATGCGCTGGTAGGCCGTGGCCCCATAGAATGGGCAACCATCCCGGATGGTGCGGTCATCGCCACCAGCAGTCTCCGCCGCCGGGCCCAGTTGCTGAACCACCGGCCTGATCTCCAGATCGTCGATCTCCGGGGCAACGTCGACACCCGGCTGCGGAAGCTCGATTCCCGGCCTGAATGGAGCGCCATTGTGCTGGCCGCGGCGGGTCTGGTACGGCTTGGCCTGGCAGGCCGAATCGGAGAACGACTCTCCCCAGAGACGATGCTCCCGGCGCCGGGGCAGGGAGCACTGGCCGTTACAGTCCGGGCCGAAGATGCTGCGGTTCTCGCCCTGGTTCGGCGCGCGGTACACGATGCCGCCAGCGCCCGTCTGGTGTCGGCCGAAAGAGGTTTTCTTCATGCTCTCGAAGGCGGGTGCCAGGTGCCGGTCGGGGCCCACGCCGAGCCGGCTCCGGGTGACCGCAGCATCGTCCGGCTTCACGGCCGAGTGCTGTCTCCCGATGGGAAGGCCATGATCGAGGGCGAGCGGATCGGCCCGGCGGCAGACGAGGACCAAGCCCGGGACTTGGGGCGGGCACTTGCGGAGGAGCTGCGAGAGCGGGGTGCCGGCGCCATCCTGTCCGAGGCGCGGGCTCCCGTGGCTCCAGCAATCACCGAGCCCTGACATGACTCCAGTGGTGGTGGTTACGGCTTCGGCCGGCGCGTTGTCCGACCTGCCGGCGATGCTTGCTGACCTACCGATCATGGTCGAGGAACATCCCCTCATCCGGTTCGAGCCCCCAGCGGACTGGTCTTGGCTCGATGCGGCTCTGGACGATCTGTCCCGGTTTGACTCTGTCGCCCTCACCTCACCACGTGCCGCCCAGGCGGTCGCCCAACGGATGCGGCTCCGCAAACCGGCGCTGATGCAGGCCAGCGCGCCAGCGGTCTGGGTGATCGGGCTGGCCACAGCCCGGGCCCTGGCCGGCACGCTCGCACCGGTGCGAATGCCGGAGCACGCTCTCGCCGGAGGCTCCGCCGCTGCGCTCGCGCGGGCCATGCTCGAGTTCGGGTGCAAAGGCCCTGTGCTCTTCCCCTGTGGTGAGCGACGGCGGGAGGAATTGCCCAACCTTCTCCGCACAGGAGGATGCGAAGTACAAGAAGTGGTCTGCTACCGCTCGGTGCTGGCGAGCAGGTCGGAGGCGAGTGCCGCGGCCGCGCGCGCATCCATACTTGTGGTTGCGAGCCCCAGTGTGATGACGTTGCTGGCCGAAAGCTGTCCTTCCCCGGACCGTCCCCAGCTCGTCGCCATCGGTCCCACCACCGCTGCATCAGCCGATGAGTCCGGTTGGTTGCCGGCAGCGGTTGCCGACCAGCCCACCAGTCAGCACGTGGCCTCCGCCATCACCGGCCTGCTGGCCAAGCAGAGCCGATGAACGACCTCTTTCTCCGGGCCTGCCGCCGCGAACCGGTGGAACGCCCACCGGTGTGGATGATGCGCCAGGCCGGGCGCTACTTGCCGGAGTATCGAGCGATCCGGGAGCGGGCCGACTTTCTCACCATGGTGCGCACGCCAGAGTTGGCTGTCGAGGTCACCCTGCAGCCGGTGGACCGGCTCGGGGTCGACGCCGCGATCATCTTCAGCGATATCCTGGTGGTGCCTCAGGCCATGGGCATGCGACTCTCAGTCGACGATGGCGTAGGCCCCAGGTTTCACCAGCCGCTTCGCTCTCCCGAAGATTTCGACCGACTGCGGGATTTCGCTCCTGAGGAGGGCCTGGGGTACGTCCTGTCCGCCCTGCGGCTGACACGCCAGGAGCTTGCCGGCCGAGTTCCCCTCATCGGATTCGCGGGTGCGCCATGGACCCTCCTCAGCTACATGGTCGAGGGAATGGGCTCGAAGTCGTTCAGCCATGCGAAGCGGCTCCTGGTGGAATCGCCGGCCCGAGCCCATGAGCTGCTGGCCCGGCTGGCGCGCCTGGTCGGAGGTTTTCTGGCAGCCCAGGTGAAGGCCGGGGCCCAGGCGGTTCAGCTGTTCGACTCCTGGTCCGGGGCCCTGGGCCCCCGGGACTTCGCCGAGTTCGCCCTTCCTTATATAGGCGAGGCCGCCCGGATAGCCCGCAGCGCCGGGGCCCCGGTCATTGCGTTCAGCCCGGGCTCCGGATGGGCCCTGGAGGAGATTGCGCGAGCTACCGGTGCGGATGTCATCGGGATCGATTGGCAGACCGATGCAGCCGAGGCACGCCGCCGTCTGCCGCTCGACGCGGTGGCGCTCCAGGGCAACCTGGATCCCTGCTGGCTCTACGGCAGCCCAGCCGAGATCCGGCAGCGCACCCATCGGATGCTGGAGGTGTTCGGGTGCCGGGGCCACATTGCCAATCTGGGACATGGAATACTTCCCGATGTTCCGGTGGCCCATGCCAAGGCGTTCGTTGAGGCTGTGCAGGAGTGGCGGCCATGAGCCAGCGAGACTTCAGGCAGCGCGTGGTCGCCGGCATTGAAGACCTGCACCAAAAGACAACCGACCTGATTACTGAGCTCGATGGTGGGGGCAGCTTCCGCGAAGATCGGTGGGAGAGGGATGCCGGGGGTGGGGGCCTGAGCCGGCTGCTGGTCGAAGGCACCGCCTTCGAGAAAGCGGGCGTCAATCGTTCGACCGTTGGTGGTGCCCTTCCGCCGGCCTTGGCCCAGCGCATCGGCGCGCGCCCCGGTCTTGAGAACGGCGGGTTCTTCGTGACCGGCCTGAGCGTGGTGGTGCATCCTCGCAGCCCCATGGTGCCCACGGTGCATCTCAACGTGAGGTACTTCGAGATCACCGACGATGCGGGAGGGGTGCTGGACGCCTGGTTCGGCGGCGGCACCGATCTTACTCCGACCTACCCTTATCCCGAAGACGCGGCCCATTTCCATCGGGTGTTGAAAGCGGCCTGTGACCGGCACCACCCGAGCTTCTACTCCCGGTTCAAAACCTGGTGCGACCATTACTTCGTGAACACCCACCGATCCGATGAGCGGCGCGGTGTGGGCGGGATCTTCTTCGATCATATCAGGGAGGGGGAGGCGGGTCTTGGCCTGGACCAGCTACTCGGCTTCGTGACGGACGTCGGAGGCATCCTTTCCGAGGCCTACGCTCCCCTCGTCCGACGGCGGCGGGACATACCTTATGGCGACCGGGAGCGGAGATTCCAGTTGGCTCGCCGGGGACGGTATGTGGAGTTCAATCTGGTGCACGATCGGGGGACCCTGTTCGGACTGCAGACCGGCGCCCGGATCGACAGCGTGCTCATGAGCCTGCCCCCGCTGGCGGGCTGGGGGGCTCCGCCGGCATATCCACCGGGATCCTTCGAGGCCGAGCTGCTCGAGATGCTGGAGCCGAGGGACTGGGCCTAGCTCGCGCTCAGACGGGTGTGGGTCGGTCGCACGGGTAGGATTCGGCCCCTGCCCAGTCGCATAACCCACTGTGATCTAACTAGTTGCGCAGGAGTTCCAGGCTTCCGATGCTCCTGCCGACTACTGGCACGGCTCTGGCGCATGCGCCTTCGACTCCGATCGAACATTCGTCGCTTCTTGGCTGGGATGACTCTATGCGATTGATCCGTACGCTCGCCGTAACCGCCGCGATGCTGGCGATGGTCCCTGGATGTGGTGATGAAGGCTCCGGTACCCAGCCGGGCGGCAACCAGGCCCCGGTGGCGGACTTCGAGCCGCCGTCCTGCATTGTGGGTGCACCCTGCAGCTTTACCAGCACCAGCACTGATGATGTCGCGGTCACCGAGTGGAGCTGGGATTTCGACGGGGACGGCATTCCCGACGCAACCGGGGCAAGTGCCTCCTTTATTTACTCCACAGCCATGACGGTCAGCGTGACCCTGAGGGTCCGTGATGCCGAGGGCCTGAGCCACAGCAGAACCAGACCCGTCACGGCCAGTCCGCCGGGGAGCGGAGCGCCGGTCGCGGACTTCACAGCGGAGCCATGCGCCGCCACTCTGCCGTGGCAGTTTACGACGTGGAGCTCAGAAGGTGACAGACCGGAGCCAGCTGGCCGAGCTCACGTTTGCGAGATTCAACTGGGGCAACTTGGCCCGCAAGTCGTCCATGCTCTTGATCTGGTTTTCCCGAAGGAACGACTGGGTGACGAGGGCCCCGGAAAACACGACTTCCTTGCGGCCGAGTTGGCCGGCCATTTGTAGGGCGAGCGTCCGGGTGACGGCGGCGCCGACGGCGCTCGGATCCGTGGTTGCAGTCGCCTTCCAGGCGCTGTCCTTCTTCCTCATCAGCTCGATGTCGGCATTCGAGATGTCGATCCCGTACGTCGCTACCTTGGTGGTAAGGCCACGCTCCTCGATGGCTGAGATGGCGCCCTTGGCCAGCTCGTCGTAGGCAGCGAAGATCGCTTTCACTTGGGGATTGGCTTTCAGCGCGGCATCGACGAGCCGCGCGTTGTCGCTGGCCACGGTGTGGGTAAACTTGCCGACGAAGAACTTGGGCACCCACTTGTGTTCCGCCACAAATTTCTTCCACACGACGTCGCGCCGGTCGAACGGGGCAATGCCAGGCACGTTGACATAGCCGACCGGGATACCGTCCCCAAGATCCCGGGCCATCTGAGTGAGCACAAGTGTGGCAAGGTCGGCGTCGTCCTGCGCGGTCTCGACGGCGCCAGGGGCGCACTCGGTGATCTCGATGTCGTAGACGACGACGGCGATGCCGGCGTCGGTGGCCTGCTGGAGCAGCGGGCACATGGTGCCGGCCAGACCATGATCAACGATGATGCCTTTGACGCCGGACTCGATGGCCGCCTTCATGTGGCTGGCCTGTCTGGCAGGGTCGGCCTTCGCATCGTAGAAGTGCACCCTGAGGCCGGCCGCGGCTGCCTGCTGCCGAGCGCCGTCGGTCCACTGCTCGAAGTAATCACCTGCGCCGCTGTTCTGGATCAGGGCGATTGATACCGGCCCAGCGTCGAAGGGGGCCGGCTTGCGAGCCGAGCCCGGCTGATCGCCATCGCGGTCCCTGGAGCAGGCGAGAAGGCCGAGCAGCGTGTACAACACAAGGCGACGGGTGATCGAATTCATCTTCATGTGATGCCCCCTATCGGGTTACGCGTACCGGTCGGTGGCCATGCCTGGTGCGGGCAGGGGTCGTCTGGCGCCCAGCCTGCCTGGGCCGTATGCTGTCTACCACCCAAGCCCCCATGACCGCAACTACACCCGCCCTCACGCCGCCTGGCGTGATCACGCAAGAGTTTCGTACGCCCAAGGCGATCCGCCGCGGTGTCATCGCGGGGGTCGTCGGCAACATGCTCGAGTGGTACGACTTCGCGCTCTTCGGTTTCTTCGCAGTCCAGATCGGCGCGCATTTCTTCCCGGCCGGGGACCCCACCGCCTCACTCCTGGCGGCACTCGGCACCTTCGCCGCCGGCTTCCTGATGCGACCAGTCGGTGGTGCGCTGTTCGGCTGGGTGGGCGACCGCTTCGGCCGCAAGCAAGCGCTGATCTGGTCGGTACTCGCGATGGCGTTCCCCTCGTTTCTTATCGGCGTGCTTCCCGGCGCCGCGACCATTGGCCTGGCGGCGCCGATCCTGCTCCTCGTGTTCCGTCTGCTCCAGGGACTTGCGGTTGGCGGGGAGTACATGGCGTCGGCCGTCTTCCTGGTTGAAGGCTCGGAGCCGGGGCGGCGGGGGTGGATGGGAAGCTGGGGCCCGATCGGGGCGACGGCGGGGACGCTGCTCGGCTCAGCGGCTGGCGCGATCGTCAACGCGGTGATGTCGCCCGAAGCGGTGATGGCCTTCGGTTGGCGGATCCCGTTCATCCTCGGGCTCGGTGTGGGGCTCGGCGGCCTGGCCATCCGCCGACATTACGTGGAGCGGGTGCCCCACCAAGCGCCGGCCAAGTCGCCGCTTCGCGAGGCCTTCCGCTCCCACTGGCGCACCATGCTCCACCTGGTGGCGCTGGTGTCCGGTATCAGCGTGGGCTTCTACACCACCTTCGTCTATGCGCCCACTTGGGTCGAGCTGGTGGCCGGTGTGCCGGCCAGAACCGCCCTGGGCGTCAACACCGTTGCCATGGCGGTATCACTGCTGTTCATCCCTGCTGCGGGGATACTGAGCGATCGCATCGGCCGCCGGCCGGTCCTGCTGGCGGCCAGCGGGGCCCTCGCGCTGCTGGCCTATCCGCTCATGGCGCTGATGGCTCGAGGTCACCCCGGCGGCATGCTGGTTGGCTCGCTTGGCCTGGCGCTGTTGGTCGCGGCGAACGGGGGTGTCATGCCCGCCACGATGGCCGAGCTGGCACCCTGGCGGGTTCGGTGCACCGTCTTGTCTGTTGCGTACAACGTCGGGATGGCGCTTCTCGGGGGCACCACTCCGCTGGTGGCCGCCTGGCTCCTCGCGCGCACCGGCGTGACGATGGCGCCCGCGTACTACCTGGCGGCGGCGGGCGCCCTGGCGTTCACGGGCGCGCTGTTCCTGCCGTCCAAGACCAGACACAGTCTCACGAAGGAGTTCCAGGCCGCGCGAATGCGCTGAAGCGTACTCCCCGCACAACTATCTGCCGGGTACTTCGAGAACCCTGATCGTAAGTGTTTCCTGATACCCCTCCCGCTCGAATCTCAGCGTCCTGCTGGTCGAGTCCGGCGGAAACAGCAGCTCGCCGTATGACAACACCCCCTCGCTGGAGGGGAAAAGCTCCATCTCGCCCGTGCCCTGCGGGTAGCGGCACACCACCTTGCCTACCGGCTCGTCCGCCGCCATTGAGCGCTTCACCCTCACCGCTCCCGCGGAGTCCACCCTGGCCTGCAGCTCCCACATCTCGTCCCTCGCGGCTGTGGCCGTGCAGGGCCGGGGAACGGTCATCTGAATCTGCCGGGTGAGGCTATGCTCGCCCGCGAACGCGTCGAGTTGGTCGCCAACCGGCGGCAAGCGCACCTCGAATTTGGCCTCCGAGAACTCCCGCCACCCCGGCCCGCCGCTGCCCTCCAGGAGCTGCGTGTGGTAAACCTCCAACTTGATTCCCGGCATCACGCAGCCGCAGCTCTCGTCTCCTACCAGCTCGCCGCCCATAGCAGTGACCCACTTCTGCCCCAGCTGGATGAATGCCTGGTGTGAGATGGACGGCCCTTCCCGCCGAATATGTCCGTACCGGTCCGGGTCCAGACCGCGGTCGCCGTTGAATGCCGTCTTGGTAAAGTTGTTGTCGCCATTGTCATCGGTCATATGACCGATCAAGTGCTTCGCGTCATGAGTCCTCCGCTTGACCTGCCTGCAAATCGCCGTTGAATCCTTGCCCACGAAGGAGAGAAAATTGGGAGCCGTCATCCAGACCGACTTCGAGCCGTTCCGCTTGGGAGCCATGTTGTTGTGGCAGTCCTGGCACTCCGATTCTATCAGAACCGTGCCATCCGGAGCTCGGTCATTCTGCCGGCGTATTGGGCCTCCCCCGTGGGCCACAGTTGAGGCGGGAGTGGCATCATCCGCCGGATCGGGCCCGGTCTTCTCGATGAATGGATTCACCCCGCCGTGACAGTTGAAGCAGCGGGGGTGCCGGAAGACCGGCATCATCGCCAGAAAGGCCTTGACCGCCTTCACCTGGCGCCCGACAGGAAGCGGGCAGGATGGACCGCGCGCCGCGGTAGTGTGCGCAGTCTGGCTCGGCAGGATTGAAGTAAGCGCGGAGCTTGGCTGGGGATTCGATGGGCGGAGAAAGGCTGCTCCGATGGCGACGAGCACGAGTGTGAACGGGACCCGACTGCGTCGCAGGACCGTCACGATTCACCTCCGTTCAGCGAAGGCCCGAGCGATCCAGAGGATATCCGATCGCCGCCAGATCCGCCGAGATCTCCTCGAGGATCGCGGGATCGTCGATGGTGGGCGGGATGGTGTAGGCCACCCCGTCGGCGATCTTCTTGATGGTTCCCCGCACGATCTTCCCCGAGCGGGTCTTGGGAAGCCGCTTGACCTGAGTTGCGGTCTTGAAGGACGCCACCGGCCCGATCCGCTGACGCACCAGGTCAACCAGCTCCGCCACCAGTTCCTCCCGCTGTCGCGCCGCACCCGCCTTGAGCACTACCAGGCCCAGGGGAACCTCGCCCTTGAGCGCGTCATTCACACCCACCACGGCACACTCAGCGATGTCCGGATGCGCCGCCAGCACCTCCTCCATCGCCCCGGTCGAGAGCCGATGCCCGGCGACGTTGATCACATCGTCGGTGCGACTCATGATCCAGAGATAGCCGTCCTCGTCCTTGAAGCCTGCGTCGGCGGTGAGATAGTAGCCGCGATAGGCGCTGAGATAGGTGTCGCGGTAGCCCTGATCGTTGTTCCACAGGGTGGGGGAGCAGCCCGGCGGCAGGGGCAGCTTGATGACGACGTTGCCGGTGTCGCCGGCCTTCGCCTCGGTGCCCTCGTCGGTCAGCACCCGCACGTCATAGCCCGGCACCGGCACCGCGCACGACCCCGGCTTCACCGGCAGCAGTCCCAGTCCCACGCAATTGCAGCCGACCGGCCAGCCGGTCTCGGTCTGCCACCAGTGATCGATCACCGGGATCCGGAGCTGCTGTTCCGCCCACGCCAGCGTCGCCGGGTCGCAGCGCTCACCGGCCAGGAACAGAGTGCGGAGCCTGCTCAGGTCATAGCGGCGGACGTGCTCGCCCTGGGGATCGTCCCGCTTGATGGCGCGAAACGCCGTCGGCGCGGTGAAGAATGCCCGCACCCCGTGCTGGGCGATGACCCGCCAGAAGGCGCCCGCGTCGGGAGTGCCCACCGGCTTTCCTTCATATAGGATGGTCGTGTTGCCGTGGAACAGCGGCCCGTACACGCCATACGAGTGACCCACGGTCCAGCCCAGGTCCGAAGCGGCCCAGTACACCTCGCCCGGCTCGACCCCATAGATGTTCCGCATGCTCCAGGTGAGCGCGACCAGGTGACCGCCGTTGTCGCGCACGATGCCCTTCGGGTTTCCGGTCGTACCCGAGGTGTAGATGATGTAGAGCGGATCGGTGGCGAGGAGCGGGACGCAGTCCACCGGCGCGGCGTGCGCCGTGAGGTCGCCCCAGTCGTAGTCTCGTCCTGGGACCATCGACGCCTGGCACTGGGGACGCTGGAGCACAATGACGGACTCCGGCTTGGATCCGGCCAGCTCGATGGCGCGATCGAGCAGCGGCTTGTACGGCACCACCCGGTCGATCTCGATCCCGCACGAAGCGGTGAGGATCAGCTTCGGCCGAGCATCGGTGATCCGGCTGGCCAGCTCGGGCGAGGCGAACCCGCCGAACACCACCGAGTGAATCGCTCCGATCCGGGCGCAGGCCAGCATCGCGATGACGGTCTCCGGCACCATCGGCATGTAGATGACGACCCGATCACCCCGGCTGACCCCGCGATGCACCAGCACGCCGGCGAACCGGGCCACATCGTCCCTGAGCTCGCGATAGGTGAACTCGCGCACGGTCGAGGTGACCGGGCTGTCGTAGATCAGCGCGATCTGGTCAGCGCGGCCGTTCTCAACGTGACGGTCGAGCGCGTTGTAGCAGCTGTTGACCTGGCCGCCGGGGAACCAGCGATAGAACGGCGCACGCGAGCGGTCCAGGATGGCGTCCCACCGGCGGTACCAGTGCACCGCCTCCGCCGCTTCGCTCCAGAAGGCTTCGGGTCCCGAGCGCCAGTGGGCGTAGACCTCGTGGTATGTGGTAGACATGTCTCTAACCTACGT
>DASRIN010000485.1:0-4835 GCA_035649975.1 Gemmatimonadales bacterium | reverse complement strand
CCTGGTGGGCGGAGGCTCTGACCGGTTCTCAGGCTGAAACAGGCGTGGTGCCAGGGACACCGCACGCTGTCGCCGACCAGGAGTCCTTCTGCAAGGGGACCACTGTAGTGGCTGCAGACGGCCCCGATGGCATACCACTGTCCTCCTTGCCGGGCCAGGAGCACCGCCTCGTTTCCGACGTGCCCGGCGAGCATTGCACCATCCGGGACTTGATCCACGGGCAAACCAGACGCCAGATCCGGCCCCTGGGGGGCAGTGCCTTCGTTTCCTCCCATAACATCGCTCCCGAGTCAGGTCCCAGGCCCATCGCGAACAGGTCGAATGTGAGCCCGGACTCGACCGAGCGGAAGGCAATTACTCCTTACGTCTGTCCCGCCAGCCGCCCCTCCGTACCCGGCAGACCTCCGAAGCGCCGCTCCCGTCCCGCGAATTCCCGGACCACTCTCTGCAGATCTTCAGCCCCGAAATCCGGCCACATGACGGGGAGGAAGAATAGCTCGGCATAGGCCGCCTCCCAGAGCAGGAAGTCGCTGAGCCGACGCTCACCCCCCGTTCGAATCAGGAGATCCAGCTCGCCCACCGGGGTGCCGTGATCCACGATGGAGATGAGCCGTCCAAAGCGATCTCGGGAAACGGCACCCGGCCGCAGACACTGCGCGGCTCGGAGGATGGCATCGCGGCCGGAGTAGTCGATCGCGATTCGAAGCAGAAGGGTCCTGCCTCCGCCCGTGGCCACCTCGGCCGTGTCGATGGTCCGCAACAGGCCCGAACCCAGCCGGTCACGCCGACCGATGATCTCCAGCCGTACCCCGTTGGCCACACAGCGGGCCACCTCGCTGCGAAGGTGTTCGCCAAAGAGCCGCATCAGCCAGGCAACCTCCACCGCTGGCCGCCGCCAGTTGTCGGAGGAGAAGGCGTAGAGTGTGAGGGTGCCGATCCCGGCAGCCGGCGCGCCCTCGACCACCCGGCGAACCGCTGCAGCCCCCGCCCGGTGGCCCGCGCCCCGGGGCAGATCCCGCCGGGCGGCCCAACGCCCATTGCCGTCCATGATGATGCCGACGTGAAGACCGGCAGGGGGAGGAGACGAAGTCCTTTGTGCCATAAAGCGCAACCTCAAAAAAAGAGCGGGGGTCAGCGGTCCCGGGTGCTGTGGATCAGGGCTTCCATGTGGTCCAGATAGCGCTCCAGCGCCCGTCGGCCCAGCGCGCTCAGCCGATACTCGGTCCGAGGCACCCGGCCCGCGAACGACTTGGTGCACACGATATAGTGCGCCTCTTCCAGTTTCCGGGCGTGAACGCTGAGATTGCCGTCGGTCGTGTCCAGCAGTCGCTTGAGCTCGTTGAAGCTGAGGCTGGGATTGACCGCCAGCGCGCTCACGATCGCGAGCCGCATTCTCTCGTGAATCAACCGGTCCAACTCGAGGGGACCATGCCCCGCGCCGTCACCCGGCACACCCCGCAGTCGCTCGGCGGGCTTGCTTCCGGGGGTGCGCGCTGAAGCCAGGTTCGATTTAGCCACCGTACCTCCGTGCGATGATGATCCCGAAGACGATGTGAAGGCCGCCAAAACCCAGCGCCAGGAGCCACGCGCTCCAGCTGGCCGGGGCCAGCAGCGCTATGGCGCCCAGGGCCATGAAGCAGAATCCCATGATAGGGACCACCCGGACCGAGAACGCACCACCGGTGACAACTCCGGTGCCGTAGAGCAGCAACCAGGTGCCGGGCAAGGCGGTATACAGTCCGGCCCGCATTAGCACCAGGGTGAGCAAGGCGCCGACCAGGAGGGGCGGCAGGTAGCTCAGCACGAAACGCCGGCCGGAATAGGAGAAGACCGTGGTGCCTCCCCGCCGGGCCTTGAGCACCATGGTCCAACCTCCGATGCCGAGCGCCAGGACCGCCGCGCTCAGCCAGACCGCCAGCCATTGTCGTGGTTCCGAGCTGCGGGAGGCCACCAGGGTCGCTATGAGCGCCGTCAGCCCCATGGCTACTCCGCCCCAGCCAGGAACCGCCGTGAAGGCCGTGGCCCGCTCCATGGTGGAGCGGATGAAGGAGAGATTGTCCATCGCCCGGGCATGGAGCGCGGGCGCCGAGGCATCGGCCGGGGTAGGACGAGACAGAGTCATGCCTGGAGTCTAGTGCCCTTTCTACAAACCATCAAGTGCTTTGTAATACAAAGTGGACCCCCTTCCCGGTTCCTAGTTCCTGGTTTCATCCCTGGTCCGGTTCCCGGGTTCACCGCAACTCCGTGGTGCAATGGGGGCAGCGCGTCGCGCCGACTGGAATGGCCATGCGGCAATACGGGCAATCCTTGGTGGCAGGGGCTGCCGCCGCCTCCTGCGGCTTGAGCCGGTTCGCGGCGCGCACGATCAGGAACACGGCAAAGGCCACGATGACGAACGTGATCACGTTGTTGATGAACTGCCCGTAATTGATAGTGACCGCACCCGCCGCGCTTGCGTCGGCCAGCGTAGCATACGGCGGCGGTGCCTTGGGCCCTGGGCTCAGGATGTAAAAGAGGTTGGCGAAGTCGACCTTCCCCATCGCCAGCCCGATCGGTGGCATGATGACATCATCAACCAGCGACTTGACGATGGTGCCGAACGCGCCCCCGATGATGATACCGACGGCCAGGTCGAGCACGTTGCCCCGGAGCGCAAATGCCTTGAACTCCTTGAACATGAGAGATCCCCGCTGAGGGTGGGTGGATGCTCACTGCACTTCGACAACGTGTCCCGCCGCGCGCCATTCGGCAAATCCGCCGGGAAAGAGTCGCACGTCGGGGAATCCTCGGGCCAGCAGCAAGCTGGCGCCAATAGCCGCGCGGGGACCAGTCTGGCAGTGCACCACCAGTGGACTATCCCGAGGTATCTGTTCGAGTCGTTGGTCCAATTGGCTGAGGGGAAGGTTGAGCGAGCCGGGGAGGTGACCAACCTTCCACTCCCCTTCCCCGCGCACGTCGATCACCACACTTCCGTTCTGACGAAAGCCGCGGGCGAGCTCATCCACCGTCACCGCTGGAATCCGCTGCAGGCTTCGCCGGGAATTGCGCCACTCATCAATGATGCCGGCCGGAAAGTAGCCCGCCACGCGCTCCAGTCCGATCCCGGCGAGGTCCTGAGTCAGCCGGTCTATCATGCCGGTCCGATCATCGCCCACGAGGTACAGGTCCTGGTCGTAGGGGAGCAGCGAGCCGGCCCAGTTAGTGAAACTGCGGTTGGCCGGGATGTTGATCGTGCCCGGGATCGAGGCGCGGCCGAAGTTATCGGGCTCCCGGGTGTCGACCACCACTCCACCGTCCGCCAGCACCGACGCGAGTCTTTCCAGCGACTGTCGAGGCGGTGGACTTCGGTTGCCCAGGAGGTCCGGGCCCACCTGATTGATCTGCTTCATTCGGGCAAAGTACGGCGGCGGCTCGGGCTGTCCCGCCAGTACCGCCCGCACGAACTCGGTTTCGTCGGCAACGCCGAATGCCCAGTTAAACCGCTTCTCAAACCCCAGCGTAGATTGAGGGACGGCGCTGAGACTCTTTCCACAGGCGGACCCGGCGCCGTGTCCGGGCCAGAGCTGGAGGTAATCCTGAAGGGATCGGAACTTCTGGAGCGACTGAAAGAGCTGGCGTGCCGCCCGTTCCATGGTGCCCTTGGCCTGCACGGCTCGTTCCAATAGATCGGGGCGGCCCACATCGCCGACGAAGACGAAATCGCCGGTGAGCGCGCCCATCGGCTCCCCGCCCTTCTCCCGGTCGCTCACCAGAAAAGCCAGGTGCTCCGGTGTATGTCCCGGCACATGCAGCACGCGAAGCTCGATCCTGCCCAGCTCGATCGCTGATCCGTCTTCCAGCCAGCACACGCCGTCATCGCTCGGATAGCGGTAGCCCCACTCGGGGTCCCCGGCCTGGGACAGGTGCAATCGGGCACCGCTCCGTTGGGCCAGCTCGCGGGCACCGGACACGAAGTCGGCGTGAATGTGGGTCTCGGTCACGTCGGTAATCCGGAGGCTTTCGTCCCGGGCGGTCTGGAGATACCGGTCGATGTCCCGGTTGGGATCCACCACCACTGCCCGCCGAGTGGCCGGACACCCGATCAGGTAACTCGCCTGGGCGAGCTTGGGCTCGAAGAGCCGGCGGAAGATCAGGCGCGGCCTCCTCGATTGGCCACCCGCCGCACGAACTTGAGGCCCGACCACACGTCATCGATGGCGCAAACCTTGACGTCCACCAGGCCAAGGGTGAGGCCGATCTCCCGGACGACGTTCTCGGTCAGATCGGTCTCGAGCCCGGCTGACCGCTTGGGCCAGGAGACCCAGAGCGTGCCGTTGTCGGTCAGCGACTTGGCCCAGCGAGGAAAGCCCTGGGCCAGCTCGGCGCGCCGCCGGGCGAAGCAATGCAGGAACTCGGTTCTGGAGGGGAGCCTTCCCTGAACTGTGGTGCCTTCGGGCAGTTGGCAGAGAATCGCGGCGTAGGTCTGCGGCGCCTTCAGTGCAACAATCCGGGTGCCGGGCCGGATCCCCAGCTTCTCAGGCAGCGAGCGGGGTGAGTAGCCGGCCACGCCTCAGACCTCGATCGAGGTTCTGAGAGGCTGCCGCCCTCGGGCGGTCACGGGCCAGCTGGTTTCCACTTCCGCTCCTCTCATTCCGTAGACTGTCTCATGCAGGTGGACCGCAACGCAGACGTGATTGGGTATGACCCTCACCCTCTCGCCGACTACCGGCTTCCAGTCCGAGCAGCTCAGATCGAGGATACCGTGCTCCTCCGATAGCCTCCGCACCACCACCTCCGGGTGCTCGAGCAGGGCACCATAGCCCTCACCCTCCCCCTCCGATGGCTCCCTCCCGAGC
>DASRIN010000484.1:0-2917 GCA_035649975.1 Gemmatimonadales bacterium | reverse complement strand
GTCTGCCGGTGATACTGCCGGATGCCGAGGTGCGGATCGGCGATGTGGGCGAGTTTCACGGGTGGAGAATGGACCTGAAGAATGGAAAGATCAAGCAGATGCCGCCACACAATGCCGCTCCGAAGCGGCGTCAGCTTCCGTACGAGTCGTCCACCTGTTTCAAGGCGGGGATTCCTCGCCGGGTCCCAACCATCTCGCCGGCGATCCGGCGACCGAGGCAGGCGGTGAAATAGCTGTAGGCATCCACCGGACGCTCGCGACGGGTTGCCGCCAGTGCCCGGCGCACGTCCTCCTCGTGCCGCCCCTCGATGAGCTCGCGTACTGCCTCGCTCGACACCTTCCGGTCCAGCTGTCGCAGCTGCCGAGCGACAGCATCGGGAAAAGGAAGCTCAGCCGCCGGCGGGAACCGCTCGATCCCTTCCCGGCTGTTGAGCACCGACGGCCGGGGGAATTTCACGAAGATGGGCTGGGTAAAGTGGGGGTGGCGGAGCATCAGCTCACCCTTGGGCAAGGTCGCGAGCTTGATCTTGGTCGCGGGGGAAAGGGTGGCATAGCCGGCGGTGGCAAGCTCGTCACCATCCATGCGGCCATAGATCCCCGTCCCGGCATTGCCGACCACCCGTCGCTGGACCTGGGAGCGGAACTGCTGAGCCGAGAACAGCACCAGCCCCAGATAGCGGCCTCGCTCGGAGAGGTCGAGCAGCATCTTGCGCACGTAGGTGTCCGGCCCATCTGCCGGAGCGTACTTGTTGAGCTCGTCTACGAAGACGACGACGTGATCCACGCCGAGATCGCGCCGCTCCAAGTGCTCCCGGAGCTTGGAAACCACCCGGGCGAAGACCAGGTCCTGAGCCAGAGGATCGAGTCCCGCCACATCGATCACATAGACACTCCGATCTGCGAAGCTGCCCCACGGGAGGTCGTTCGACACGCCATCGTCGGTCACCAGGCCCTTGGAGCGGGTGCTGATGTTGCTGAGCCGGTTCCGCACCTTGCGAATGGTGGCGATGTGGTGCGTCCTCCAGACCTCACCGCCCTTCCCCAACGCCTCCATGAAATCGAAGATCCGCCGAAAGAACTCCTCCAGGTCTGCAAAGCTCTGGACCATGAACGGCTTGGTCCGGAGCATCTCGTCCAGGTACTCCCGTCCCACCACCCTTTCAGCCAGAAAATCGATGAAGGCGTCGGCTTTGGCGTCGATGTCGTCCCGGTTGAGCACGACTTCCGCATAGTCGAGCACTTCCCGCAGCCCCCAGACCAGCGGCTCGGTGTTGCCGGAGAGGGCCTCGTTGGTTCGCAGGGTATTGAGGTTGACTCCGTCAGGCTTCAGCGGGGCGTAATAGCGAACGATGTCGAATGGTTTCGGGGTGAGTCCCAGCCGGGCGTACTGCCGGAGATCTTCCGGGTTCAGGGTCGCGGGCTGATCCAGAAAACAGAGATCCGGTCCCTTCACGTTGAAGCAAACCGCCGCCACGCTTCCCTTGTGCGGGGGGAAGGTTTGAAAGATGCTGCCCAGCAGAAACTCAACCGCGCTGGTCTTGGTCGCCAGGCCGGAAACGCCGGTGATATTGAGGTGGGCGGCCTCGGGTCCCAGCAGAAAATCACAATCCAGGTACACCGGAGACTCCAACCCGCCCGCGGCATAAAGCCCGACCGGTATTCCGGTGGCGCGTTCCCGCCCGGTATACCCATCCATCCGCAAGGCCGAGATGACGTCGGTATCTGACGCGAGCCAGACCGAGCCCAGTGGCACCGGCTGAAGCGGTTCTTCGGGTAGCTGTCGTAGCACCGCCGCGGTGTAAAGCCGGATTTCCGCACGGGCGGTGGGCTCGGTAGCGGCCAGGCTGGGATCACCTTCGGAGCCCAGGACTGCATGCAGGGGTGAGGTGAGATCGGAGTAGGCGAATCCATCCGTCACCACGCCGTACACCACGCGGCTGCCTTCTTCGACCCGGACAATAGCTCCGATGCCGATGGGAGATTCCCGCGCCGTCCAGAAGTGGAACTGGTGCGGCGTGGATGGCTTCAGTTCGGTAGCAACCACACGTCCGATCGGGGGAGATGCTGTCACTTTAGACGGCTCGGGTTCTCAGATATTGCTCTACGCTGTGAATTCCGTAGAGCAGACAATCCCACCGGCGGTCAGGCGCGGTCACCGGGACCCGCTCGGCCATGAGCCAGCGGGAGATTCGGTTGGCGCTCTCGCTGAGACCTTGGGTAGGAGCCACTTCGATTCGCACCAGGCCATGCAGAAGATCCTGTCCCTCCCAGGGCCAGAGTCGCAAGGCCCAGGCGCGGACCGGAGCCAGGCTCCTGGTGCCTGGCTCGTAGATGGAAGAGCGATGCCCTGCCGGAAGTCGAAGATAGCAATCCAGATCAGCCCCGATGAACGGAAGCACGGAGTGGCTGCGACAGACACCGACCGTCCGAGCATCGGCAGCCCAGCGAGGGCTCTCGGTCAGGGGCCCATCGACCACCAGCCAGCCGTCGCTCCGGTCGCGATACCGATGCCCGACGACGATCTCCAGAGCACCGCGTCTTTGGTCTACTGCCTGCGCGGCGCGGGCCAGGTCTCTGGCCGGATGTACCGGCTCATCGTCCGGTAAGGGCACCAGCTCGAGGTTTCCCAGGGCTCCGGCGGCAGCAGCCAGGGCGTGGGGGCGACCCACGGCGAGGTGACGCCGCTCCTCCACCACGGTGTGGAGCTGCCGGCGCCGCCGCTCTCGGACCGCAGCGGCAATCTCAGCCACGATGATGGGAGATGTTCCGACGTAACCCACGATCTCGGAGCGCTGAACTCCATCGAGGTAGGCCAGTGGCTCGGGCCAGGATTCCGCCTGACCTACCGGAATGCCCTCCAGATGGGTGCCCTCCACCAGGTGACCTGGCTTGATCGAAGCGTCCTCCAGCCGGCGGC
>DASRIN010000483.1:0-6096 GCA_035649975.1 Gemmatimonadales bacterium | reverse complement strand
GTATTGCGCCCAGGCCAGCACTTCGCCTTTGTACCAGTTGATCGCGTCCAACGACGTGGCCGCGGCCATCATGGATGGGCCCGGCGGTCAATCGCTCACGCAGGAGAGCATCGACGAGGCCGTGGCGTGCCGGCTCGCCGTCGCGCGCGCACACCAGGAGTTCAAGGCGAAGAAGGAATGGTTCTTCGCGCCCTGGAACGCGGACGAAATCGCTGACGCGAAGAGCGGCAAGAAAGTTCCGTTTCACCAGGCATCGCCCGATCAGCTCGGCACCGATCCTAACTGCTGGGTGCTGCATCCCGGCGAGAAGTGGCACGGCTTTGACGCGCTTCCGGACGGCTGGTGCATGCTCGACCCGATCAAGTTCGGCATCGTCTGCCCGGGCATGCAGGATGACGGGCAGCTCGCCGAGAAGGGCATTCCGGCCGACATCGTCACCGCCTACATCGGGCGTCACGGCATCGTGCCGTCGCGCACCACCGATCACATGGTGCTGTTCCTGTTCTCGATCGGCGTCACGCGCGGCAAGTGGGGCACGCTGCTCAATACGCTGCTCGACTTCAAGGCGGACTACGACCGCAACGCCCCGCTCGCCGAGGTGCTGCCCAACATCCTCGCCGCTGCGCCGGACCGGTACGCGGAGATGGGTCTCAAGGACCTGGGAAACGCGATGTGGGAGCACATGCGGAAGAGCCGGCAGGGATACTGGCAGGCCCAAGCCTATGCCACGCTCCCCACGCCTGAGATGACACCACGGCGCGCCTTCCAGCAGCTGATGGCGGGAGCGGCGGAGAAGGTCTCGCTGGATCAGATGGCCGACCGGATCGTCGCAGTCGGGGTAATCCCTTATCCACCCGGCATTCCAATCGTCATGCCGGGAGAGAACCTCGGTGGGGTGGACGGCCCATGGCTCACGTACCTGCGCATTCTGCAGGAGTACGGCCACCGGTTCCCCGGCTTCGCCAAGGAAGTCGAAGGCACCGAGGAACGGGAAGGAACCTACCATATCTACTGTCTGACAACTGCAGCACGCAGGCCAACGAGGGCGGAGCCGAGCCGTAAGGCTCAACCGCAGGTCGAGCAAATTTATAATCCCGATCTCGTCTCGGGCGCGCGTCGTACCAGTGGAACGCGAAGAAGCCCGGTGGCGGCCGGTTCCTCGACCGCAAGGCGGAAGAGAACCTGAACGATGACTAGCACATCGACTGCCTCACCAGCTAAGAGTCTTCGCGCTCCGGCGCACGAGACGCCGGTGTTCGACACGGCCACGTCCGGCGCGGCCACCCGCCCCACCCCGAGGACTGAATTTTCGGTTAAGAGCTCGACCGTCCCGATCCCGTTTCACCGGCTGCTCAAGGTCGTGGCGCTGGTAGACCGGGAGGACACCCAGACCCGACAACTGCTGGATCACATAGCGGCAGAGAAGTTCGAGGTCGAGGTGAGTGAGCGCTACGACCGAGATGTCTCCGAAGATGCGGATGTCGGCGCCTACATCGTAGCGATCGACGGCCATCGCCGTGAGCCCGCTCGCAACCTGGGTCGCGCCGTCCGGGCGATCGGCTTTCGGACGCCGCTCTGGGCTCTGGCAGATTCCCACCAGATTGCCGATGTCGCGGTTCTGAGCGCTACCGGCGAGGTCGACGGATACATCTATCTCGGGCAGCAGACTCCGGCGTTCTACGCCAAGCAGGTCGTCGCCAGCATCGTGAACTACGGGCTGAGCCTCCTACCTCCGTTCTTCGGCGGGCTCGCCGCCTATGACGCCGAAGCCAACGTGGCCTTCGACTGTCCGGGACACCAGGGTGGCCAATTCTACCGGAAGTCGCCGGCCGGCCAGCTCTTTTTCAAGCATTTCGGAGAGCAGATCTTCCGCAACGACCTCTGTAACGCCGACGTGGATCTGGGCGATCTGCTGATTCACGAGGGGCTCGCCGCGCTGGCGCAGCGCCATGCAGCCAGCATCTTCGGCGCCGACAAGACCTATTTCGTGCTGAACGGCACCAGTACATCGAACAAGGTGGTCACCAACGCGGTGCTTCGGCGAGGGGACCTGGTGCTCTTTGACCGCAATAACCACAAGTCCCTGCACCAGGGGGCCCTGGTTCAGGCAGGTGCAATTCCGATCTTTCTCCCGACGTCACGCAACCCGTTCGGCATGATCGGCGCGGTTGATTGGGAGGCGTGGGACGAGGCCAGCCTGCGGGAGCGGATCCGGACCCATCCGCTGGTGCGGGACCCCGAACGGCACAAGATGGAACGGCCGTTCCGGCTGGCCTGTATCCAGCTCGCCACCTACGACGGCACGGTCTACAACGTCCGTCAGGTTCTGGAGAAGATCGGCCACTTGTGCGACTACGTGCTCTGGGACGAGGCCTGGATCGGCTACAACGCCTTCCACCCGCTGTTCGAAGATCACAGCCCCATGCGCCTGACGGATCTTGGGCCCGAGATGCCGGGCCTGTTTTCCACCCAATCAGTGCACAAGCAGCTGGCAGGATTCTCCCAGGCGTCTCAGATCCACAAGCGGGACGACCACATCCGGGGCCAGCCGCGCTTCATTGAGCACAAGCGCTTCAACGAATCGTTTCTGATGAATGCGTCGACCTCACCCTTCTATCCGCTGTTCGCCTCGCTGGACGTAAATGCGAAGATCCATGAGGGCAAGGCGGGCGAGATGTTGTGGGACCGCTGCATCGAGCTCGGCATCGAGGTCCGGAAGAAGTTCCGGGAATTTGGCCACTTCTATGCCAGCACCGGCCGGAGCGAGGAAGAGAAGTGGTTCTTCGACCCCTTCGTGCCCGATGTGGTGACGGTCCGGGGGTCCGGCTTCACTGGGGACCTGACCGAGGTGCCTTGGGAGGATGTTCCCACCGAAGTGCTGCAGCGGGAGCAGCAGTGCTGGGCCTTCCAGCCGGAGGCCAAGTGGCACGGCTACGCCGGCTATTCGGACGGCTACGTGATGGTGGACCCCAACAAGCTGACCCTGCTCACACCCGGAATCGACCGCCGTACCGGGGAATATCTCGATTTCGGGGTCCCTGCTACGGTGGTCGCCAACTACTTGCGCGAGCAGAACGTCGTCCCGGAAAAGTGCGATCTCAACAGCATTCTCTTCCTCATGACGCCGGCCGAAGACGAGAGCAAGCTCAACACCCTCCTCGCCAGGCTGGTCAAGTTCAAGAATTTATGGGATCAGGACGCGCCACTCGATGAGGTGCTCCCCACCCTGTTCGCGAACCACCGCGACCGCTACGCGGGCTACACCCTGCGACAGGTCTGCAAGGAGATGCACGCGTTCTACCTGACCGCAAACATCAAAGAGCTGCAGCGCCGCTGTTTCCGCGCCTCCAGCTTCCCCGAGCTCGCGATGTCGCCCAAGGACGCGTACGAGGCGCTGGTGGCCAACCAGGTGGACTACGTGCCCCTCGACCAGATCAAGGGTCGCATTGCTGCAACGCTGGCGCTGATCTACCCGCCCGGAATCGGGGTGGTGGTTCCCGGGGAGCGCTGGGACGACCGGGCGCAGCCGATGCTCGACTACTTCATGGCGTTTCAGGAATCGTTCAACCGTTTTCCCGGTTTCAACTACGAGGTACAGGGCGTCTACCAGGAGCGCAACGATGGCCGGATCAACTTCTACACCTACGCGGTCCGAGAGTCCTAACTCGCGGGACCGGGAACCGCCCGTGCAGCTGGCCAAGAAGATGACCTTGGTGCAGCTCACGTTCATCGTCGCGGTGAACATGATGGGCTCCGGCATCATCATGCTCCCGACCAACATGGCCCAGGTGGGCGCGATTTCGCTGCTCTCCTGGGTCGTCACCGCGCTGGGGTCGATGGCCATCGCCTACGGGTTTGCCCAGGCCGGCATCTTCAACCAGCGGGAAGGCGGCATGTCGGCCTACGCCGAAGACGCCTACGGGAAGTCGGGATACTTCATCGTGTTCTACCTGTACTTCATTTCGCTGGCCATCGGGAACGTGGCGATCGCCATTTCCGCCGTGGGTTATCTGGCGGGATTTTTCCCGGGCCTATCCGCGACGCCTATTGCCACGACCCTCGGAGTGATTGGACTGCTCTGGCTGACCACGGTGGCGAATTTCGGCGGACCCAGTGTCACCGGGAAGATCGGCTCGGTCACGGTCTGGGGAGTCATCCTGCCGGTGGGACTGCTCTCCTTGATCGGATGGTTCTGGTTCAGTTCCGCCACGTTCTCGGCAGCCTGGAATCCGCAGGGACTGAGCCTGGGCCAGGGGATGGCCTCGAGCATCGCGCTCACGCTGTGGGCGTTCCTGGGGATGGAGTCCGCGGCCCAGAACTCGTCAGCGGTGGAAAATCCGAAGCGCGATGTTCCTCTCGCGTGTCTGTTCGGGACCCTCGGCGCCGCGGTGATCTACATCCTGTCCACCACGGTGATCCAGGGGATCGTGCCCAACGCCGACCTGGCGAAATCAACCGGTCCGTTTGCGCTGGCCTACGCCCAGATGTTCAACCCGACGGTCGGAACCATCGTGATGGGGTTGGCGGTCCTCGCCTGCCTCGGCTCATTGCTGGGCTGGCAGTTCACCATCGCCATGACCGGCAAGTCGGCCGCAGACCAGCGGATGTTCCCCACGTTCTTCACCCGGCTGAATCGGATGGGCGCTCCGGTGGTTGGGATGATAGTAATGGGCGTGGTCCAGTCAGCCCTGGCGCTTACCACCATCTCACCCAGCCTGAGCGAGCAGTTCGGTGTGCTGGTGAGCCTGGCCGTGGTTACCAACGTCATCCCCTACATCATTTCCCTCTCGGCACTCCCGCTGATGATGCGGCGGGCCGGAGTGGAGCAGCGGAAATACCGCACCAATGTGGCGATTGCAGTGGTGGCCATGCTGTACAGCACCTACGCCATTTTCGCCTCCGGTAAGGACGCGGTACTCGGAGGCACCCTCGCCATGGCGATTGGCTTCATCATCTGGGGATTCATTGCCTACCGCTTCGCGTCCACCCGGCCCGCCGCGGCAGCGGCGTGAGGAAAGGCAAAGGAGAGAAACCATGCTAGGTCTACCAACGACCGCCTCGGGGCGGCAGCTGGGGTGGATGGCTGCCTGGGGCATCGCATTGCTCGCCCTGACGCCCGCCGCATTTGGCCAAGCCGCCAAGAAAACTGCTCCGGCCACCAGCACCCAGGCCGGCACACTGGCACGGATCCAGAAGACCGGAATTCTGAAGCTGGGATATCGCACCGACGCGCCACCCTTTTCCTACCGGGACCAGGCCGGGAAGCCAGCGGGTTACTCGGTCGAGCTGTGCCAGACGGTGGGGGAGGCGGTCGACGGCGAGCTGGACCGGCCCGTCAAGGTCGAATGGGTGGCGGTGTCCGTCGAAGACCAGCTCGGTGCAGTGCAGCGGCACGAGATTGACGTGTTGTGCGCCGCGCAGACCGTGACCCTGGAGCGGAGGAAGCAGGTCGATTTCTCCACCCCGATTTTCCCCGGCGGGGTCGGCGTTCTGGTTCGCTCCGACGCTCCCCGACAGCTCAAGAACATCCTGGCCGGGAAGGCCAGGGACTACAGCCCAACCTGGCGAGCGGTGGCGCTCAATATTCTCCGGGAGCAGATCTTTGCCACGGTTGCCGGGACCACCGCCGAGCAGTGGGTGAAGCAGCGAAGCCAGGAGCTGAACGTGCAGTCCCATATGATCCCGGTGCCGAACTACGACGCAGGGATCCAGGCCGTCGTGGACCGTGACGCGAGCGCTTTCTTTGCGGAGCGGGCAATTCTGCTAGACGCGGTCCGGCGCGGCCCAGAGTCCAAGAGGCTCACCGTCGTCGAGCGCCTGTTCACCTACGAGCCGTTGGCGTTGACCATCAGTCGAGGTGACGAAGATTTCCGCCTCCTGGTGGACCGAAGCCTGAGTCGGCTCTATGACTCGCCGGCCTTCCCCGAGACCTACGAGAAGTGGTTCGGGGAACCAGATGAGACCGCGAAAACTTTTTACCGGTGGAACGCCTTGGCTGACTGACCGGTCCGCGGGGAGGATCCAGCAATGATCGAGCGAAGCATCAAGCGCCTGAGCATGCGGGCGTTGGTGGTGGACGATGAGCTCAGGAGTCCC
>DASRIN010000482.1:0-10216 GCA_035649975.1 Gemmatimonadales bacterium | reverse complement strand
AACCGCGCTCGGAATCGGCCTGGCGCAGGTGCTCTCCCTCATTCCAGGCACCTCGCGCTCAGGCGCGACCATCCTGGGAGGGTATGCTCTGGGGCTTACGAGGCTAGCGGCGACGGAGTTCTCGTTCTTCCTCGCCATTCCGGTGATGCTGACGGCGACCCTGTTCGACCTGCTGAAGAGCTGGTCGACGCTCGGCCCGGCCGATATTCCCATGTTTCTAGTGGGCTTTGTGGTCTCGTTCGTTTCTGCCGTGATCGTGGTGCGCGGATTTCTGAAGTACGTCTCCACTCACAGCTTCCGGGCATTCGCCTGGTACCGGATCGGGTTTGGAGTCCTGGTCCTGCTGACGATGAGCTGACCTCGATGGCCTCTCGTCTTCTTCGTTTCGAGCGGGTCGGCTCCACCATGGACGTGGTTCACGAGCTTGCGGACCAGGGGGCCGCCGCCGGCACGACCGTCGTTGCCGGTGAGCAGCTGGCCGGGCGCGGGGCCCGGGGACGTACCTGGCATTCGCCGCCCGGCGGGCTCTGGATGAGCGTGCTCTACCGGCCCGCGCTGGTTGCCGGGCTGGAGGTCATCAGCCTGCGGGTAGGACTGGCCGTTGCCTCCGCGCTGGACCAGTTTGCCGGCGCTACGGTGCAGCTCAAGTGGCCGAACGACTTGATGCTCCACGCTCGAAAGCTGGGCGGTATTCTCTGTGAAGCGCGTTGGCAGGGAGGCCAGCCCGGCTGGATCGCGGTGGGAGTGGGTCTCAATGTGCGGAACCTGATTCCGGTGGAGCTCCGGCCGCTGGCCACGGCGCTACGCGAACACTATCCCGAGGTCTCCCTGGAGGATCTGATTCCTCCCATTGCCGCGGCGCTGAACCGGCTGGATCTGCAGGCGGACCGGTTGACGTCCAGTGAGCTGCATGAGTTCGCCAGTCGAGACTGGCTCCTCGGGCGGCAGATCCGAGAGCCGGTAGCGGGAACCGTTGCCGGCCTGGCAGCCGATGGCACGTTGTTGGTGCGGACCGCCGAAGGATTGGAGCAGTCGCTCCGGACCGGCTCGGTGGAGCTGGTGGGCGCTTCTACAACCGGGTAACACCATGCTGCTCGCGCTGGACATCGGGAACACCGAGATCACGGTTGGACTCTTCCATCGGGACGATCTGGAGGGGCACTGGCGGCTCACGACCAATCCCGATCGAACGCCGGACGAGTGGGGAAGTGCCATAGGCGGTTTCCTGGTGCAGAGCGGCCATTCACCCAATGAGGTGCGCGCGGTGTGTCTGGCATCCGTGGCACCGACAGTGACCCAGAGCATCGTCGAGGGAATTGCCCGTATCACCGGCTGCACCGGTGTCACGGTGGACGCGCATACGCCACTTCCGGTGACTCTGGATGTGGATGAGCCCTTCTCGGTGGGAGCGGATCGCATCGTCAACGTCCTGGCGGCGGTGGAGCTGTTCCACGCCGACAGCGTGGTGGTCGACTTCGGCACTGCTACCACCTTCGACTGCGTGACCGCCGATTCCCGATTCCTCGGGGGCGCCATTATGCCCGGACTGCGTACCTCGGCCGACCAGCTCACCCGGCGCGCCGCCAAGCTGCCGGCCACCGAACTGCGAGCGCCGGAACGCGCCATCGGCCGGCGCACCGAGGAGTGTATTCAGGCCGGGGTGCTGTTCGGCGCCGCCGACGCCGTGGATGGGATGGTGCGCCGCATTGCCGCTGAATGGCCGGGAAATGGCCGGCCTCGGGTGGTGGCGACGGGTGGCCTTGCCCCGGTGGTGGCTCCTCTCAGCACCACCATCGAGCTCACCGATCCTGATCTCACTTTGCGCGGACTGCGCATCGCCGCCGGGCATATCGGCCTCGACTGGTGAGCCAGGCCCGCCAGGCCGGATACCGCCTGCTCGGCTCGCGCCTCGATTATCTCCTACACACTCGCCCCATCGAATGGCCCATCGTGGCTGCTCATACGGCCGTGGGTTATATCCTCGCGGTCGGCAGCGACAATGCTCTGCGAAGCGAGCGGCTGGCGGCGGCATGCCTCGGCATTGGGCTCTGGGTAGTCTGCCTCAACGGTGGCACACTGGCCCTCAATAGCGCATTTGACCGGGATGAGGGTGACATCGCGTACTTGCGAGCTCCACCACCGCCTCCGGCGAACCTCGCCGGATTCGGACTCGGTCTCATGTTTGTCGGTCTCTTCGCCGCCTGGGCCCTGCCACCGGGCTACCGGGCGGCCTTTGCCCTGTGTGTCGTGCTCTCGGTGCTGTATTCAGTTCCTCCCTTTCGGCTGAAGGCGGTCCCGGGCGCGGACTGGCTCATCAACATGTGGGGGTTTGGAACGCTGACACCGTACGCCGGGTGGTCGGCGACCGGAGTGCCGGTCGGATCGGTGGGGAGTCTGATCCTCCTTGGCTTCTGTCCCCTCTTTGCAGCCCTGTATCCTCTCACCCAGCTCTACCAGTTGGACGAGGACGCGCGGCGGGGGGACCGGACCCTGGCCCTCAGGCTCGGCGTCGGCCGCAGTCTTGCCGTGGCCATCGTTGCTGTCTTGCTGGCCTTCGTACTGTTTGGCCTGGCCGGCCGGCAGAGTCACTGGGGTTTGCACGACCGGTGGCGCTGGTTCCCACTTATCCTGGCGTTTGTGGCCTGGCTCCTCCTCTTGGTGCCATGGCTGCGCCGACACCAGGAGCTAAAACCGCGTGAGCACCAGCGCGGCATGTATCGTGCTCTTTTGGTGTGGGCCCTCACCGATCTGGCGGTCGTGCTCGCCTGGGCGACTTGATCGGGCCTTGGCCGCTCAACTGACGCCTCGGTATACTTGACTCACCCCTTCTACCGGAGCTCTGGATGACCACGGCAGCGGAACTGCATCGCGAGCACGACATTACCGCGGTCCCGGCGATCGTGGTGGGCGCGGTCAAGCTGGGCCTGCTCGAATCGGTTCTGGTACTGCTGTTCTCCCTGGCATCCCGGCTGCTGGCTGGACCGCTGGAAACGATCGTCTGTGCCGTCATTCTGCTCGTCGGAATACCAGCGGTGACGCTGCTTCCCGGACTGTGGGTTCGCCCCCGTACAATCGAGGGAATTGCCGGCGCTGCAGGCATCGGGCTCGGCGCTGCCGGGGTCTTCCTTCTCATCGACGTCATCCTGCTGCAGAACATCGGCACCTACAGTCATCGCTGGCTGGACGTTGGCGGGGGCAGCAATTGGTGGTATCACCCGGTCTGGTGGATGGTGGGGACGTTCATGCCCTGGATGGGTGGGTGGATGCTGGCAAACCAGTTGACCCGCGATGGCCAGTTCAACATTCAGAACCTGGTGCTCACCCTGCTCGGCCTCACTCTGTTGGTGGCCGTCGCGGCCATTCTGATCGGGGTTCCCCGCGCCGGGTGGAACCTGGGCACCTTTGCCGTTGCAGTGCTCCCCGCGCTCGCGCTGGGGACCATCGTGACTGCTCTCAGGAAGCGCCGCACCTGAGCGATGCGCTGGGTACGCCTCTTCTTTCGCATCTTCGGGTGGCTGCTCACGCCTTTTCTGGCGTGGGCAGCTTCGTTTTTTGGTGCGGTCGCCGGTGCCTTGCTTGCGATGAAGCTCGACGATCCGGTGCGAGGGCTGGCCATCACCGCGGTGTGCGGCGGACTGGCGGGATTCGCCGCGCTGATCGGCTGGCTGCACTACCTCCGGCGGTCTCCGGAGGTCCGTGAGGTGCTCGCGGTCACCGAAGACGGAACGCCGGACACCACCGAGTTTGCCACGGTTCCGGAAGTGCCCGATGAGATCTCCGAGCCCGAGCCGTCCCAGCCGAGCTGATGCTTTTTGTGTTGCGCCGGCTCCTGGAGTCGGCAGTCTGGATTTCCTTGCTGTTCACCGGCTGTAAGCCGGGAAATCGCGCGCCGGCCACTGATCGGTCGTCTCCCCCTGACCAAGTTGCCGATCATCCCTCCGACTCGCTGGTCCTTGCAACCGGCACCGGCGTCGAGGTCTGGTATAGCTTGGCGCGCCCGGCCCGTGCCCCCGACGGAAGCCCATGCACCGAGCGTGGGCTAGAAGTTCGGCGGGGTCAACGGCGGATTCAGGTACCACTTCTGTACACGGGGGAGACACCAACCTTGCTCAACGACTCCACCATGCGTGCGGTTCTCTGGACCAACTGCCGGCCGGGGAACGTCTATCTGGTCGATCTCGCAAGCGGGCGTCCGGTGCGTCAGCCGGAGGGTTCCCGATGAGAGGTTGCCGCAATCAGACATTGCCCCTGATCCTGACGCTCATGGCCTGTGGCAGCCTCTTCGTTCGGCCAGCCCATGCGCAAGCGGTCGAGGCCCGAATCGGCCGGTTCTGGGACTCGGACGAGTGGACGACGTACCGGCTGGGCCTGGTTCGGCCCCTGAGTGGTGCGCTCGGCGCTCATCTGCACGGAGATGTTACCCGGCGCTTCGGGTCCAATCCCGGCACCTTGGCGGGGGTGGGCGCCGACCTGACGGCGTTTCGAAAAGGCTCTGGGGGACCCTACCTGGTTGCGGGGCTGAGCGGAGGGATGGGCTCGGAGACGGACAATAGTTTTTCCGACCCATGGGGGTCTTGGTCGGCTGATATCGGATATGACCTGTTTCCCTTGGATTTCATGTCGGTCGGTGCCGAGGGAAGATGGCGAGGGATATCCCTGGGTAGCCGGGATGGTTTCGAGCTGGCGCTGGGCGTTGCTTTCCATCTCGACACCAAGCCTCCGAGTCGCCCTGCGGAGCAGTCTTCGCCCCCGGCTGCGATTCCGGTTTCCCAGGCACCACCGGCTTCGCTGGCCGACTCCATCATCGCAACTGCAGCGGAAGCGATGGGCAAGCCCTACGAGTACGGCGGCACCGGGGAGAACGGGGAGGGGTTCGACTGCTCAGGATTGATCCAGTACTCCTACGGAAAGCATGGGATCGAGCTGCCGCGACAAAGCCGGGACCAGGCGAAGGTAGGTAAGCAGGTGGATCGTGAGCTCGACGAGCTCCGTCCGGCGGACCTACTCACCTTCTCCAATAAAGGTGGGTCGGTTACTCACGTAGGTATGTATGTGGGAGGCGGCCGCTTCATTCACAGCGCCACCCGGGGAGTTCAGGTGAGCACGCTGAGCGCGAGCGACCCGTATGGCCGTTGGTGGTACCAACGCTGGGTGGGGGTTCGACGAATCATTCCCGGGAAGTAGCTTGCCGAACGCCAGGCTAGTGGTGGGTCTGCTGCACCTAGCCCGCTGCTACTGCCAACCTGCCGCAACCGGCCGTAATGAATCTGCCGCTCCCAGCCACGTACCGGTATCAAACCTGCCAAGCTGACGCACTTCGAAGGCACCCCACTTGCTTGCACAGCCCGCGAAAATCGTCGGCTTGACAGCGATTGGTTTGTTCTTATCTTCCGGGTCTTAGCACTCTCATATCCTGAGTGCTAACCCGCGACAAATTATTCAGTTAGGTCCTTCAACCTACTCTGCAGTGGAGGTCGTACCGATGGCAACTGCTACCAAGGCCAAGCCCAACCTAAAGCTTCAGCCCCTGGAGGATCGCGTCGTCATAATGCCTTCGGATGAGGCAGAGACTATGCGGGGCGGCCTGTACATCCCGGATACCGCCAAGGAGAAGCCGACCCAGGGCGAAGTGATCGCCGTCGGTCCGGGCCGGATCGAGAAGGGCCAGCGGGTCCCAGTCGATCTCAAGGTTGGCGACAGCGTGATCTACGGGAAGTACAGCGGCACGCCGTTCCAGATGGGCGAGGATGAAGTGATCATCATCAAGGCGTCAGACGTTCTGGCCAAGATCAGCTAAACCGACAACGGGTACCATCGGCGCAGCCGATCCGACCCGAACCAATGGAGAAATGAGACATGGCAGCTAAAGAGCTTCAATTCGACACCGAAGCCCGGTCCAAGCTAAAGAGAGGCGTGGACCAACTCGCTGAGGCAGTGAAGGTCACCCTCGGGCCCAAAGGCCGGAATGTGGTGATCGATAAGAAGTTCGGATCACCCACCGTCACCAAGGACGGCGTCACCGTTGCCAAGGAAGTCGAACTGAGCGACCCGATCGAGAACATGGGCGCCCAGATGGTCAAGGAAGTGGCAACCAAGACGTCCGATCTCGCCGGCGACGGCACTACCACCGCCACCGTGCTGGCCCAGGCCATCTTCCGTGAAGGCCTCAAGAACGTGACCGCCGGCGCCAACCCCATGGAGTTGAAGCGCGGCATCGATCGGGCGGTCGAGGCCGTGGTCGAGCAGCTCAAGACGCTGTCAGTCGCCTCGGCTGGCAAGAAAGAGATCGCTCAGGTCGGCACCATCTCGGCTAACAATGACAAAGAGATCGGTAACCTGATCGCCGAGGCCATGGAAAAGGTGGGGAAGGATGGCGTCATCACGGTCGAGGAGGCCAAGGGTCTGGAAACCACCCTCGAGACGGTGGATGGCATGCAGTTCGACCGCGGGTATCTCTCGCCCTACTTCGTCACCGATCCGGAGAAGATGGAAGCGGTGCTGGACGATCCCTACATCCTGATCCACGACAAGAAGATCTCGGCCATGAAGGAGCTCCTGCCGGTGCTGGAGAAGGTGGCCCAGAGTGGGCGGCCGATGCTCATCATCGCCGAGGATGTAGAGGGTGAAGCGCTTGCCACGCTGGTCGTGAACAAGCTCCGCGGAACCCTCAAAGTGGCGGCCGTGAAGGCCCCTGGCTTCGGTGACCGGCGCAAGGAAATGCTCCGCGACATCGCGGTGCTCACTGGTGGTCAGGTCGTCTCCGAAGAGCTCGGCTTCAAGCTGGAAAACGCTACTCTCAATGATCTGGGCCGGGCCAAGCGCGTCGTGGTGGACAAAGACAACACCACGATCGTGGATGGCAAGGGCAAGGAGAGCGACATTCAGGGTCGCATCAACGAGATCAAGGCTGCGGTGGAGAAGAGCACCAGCGACTACGACCGGGAGAAGCTGCAGGAGCGGTTGGCCAAGCTCTCCGGCGGCGTGGCGGTGATCAACGTCGGCGCGGCAACCGAGACCGAGATGAAGGAGAAGAAGGCGCGGGTCGAGGATGCTCTGCACGCCACCCGGGCGGCAGTGGAAGAGGGGATCGTTCCGGGCGGCGGAGTCGCATTTATTCGGGCCCAGGCCGGACTCGACAAGATCCGGGGCACCGAGGATGAGAAGATCGGTGTCGAGATCGTGCGCCGTGCGCTGGAGGAGCCCATTCGGATGATCGCCCAGAATGCAGGCGCCGAGGGCTCGATCGTGGTCGGCCGGGTGAAGGAGTCGAAGGAGAAGAACTTCGGCTACAACGCCGCGACCGATGCCTACGAGGACCTGGTGAAGGCCGGCGTCATCGACCCCACCAAGGTGACTCGTACGGCGCTGCAGAACGCTGCGTCCATTGCTGGCCTCCTGCTCACCACCGAGTGTGTGGTGGTGGAGAAGAAGGAAGACAAGCCTGCCCCAGCCGCTCCTCCGGGTGGTGGCATGGGCGGAATGTACTAAGCACAGCGAAGAATCCCTCTGAAGACGCCCCGGCATGGTTATGCCGGGGCGTTTTCTTGTCTAGCCGACCGGGAAACCGACTACTACCTTCGCCAGGACTCACCTCGATGGCCGCCCGCTAGTACCGATCCACTGCAGTCCCTAGGAGTGCCGCTGCAGGGGATCGCACTGCGGGTCAAGCTCCGCAGGGGTGACGGCCGCATCCGCAATGACTTAGCTGCCGGATTTCCTGGTACGAGTAATGCCAGCCTGCCCTTGGTCGGATACTCTCCCCAATCCGGAGCCGCATGGCGAAACTGCCTCCGAATCGCCCGCCCGACCCAATGTCGAGCGTGGTCGATCGCCTCTTGGCCCAGCTTCCCGGCCTGCAGCAGGCTTCTGGGTCAGCCCGTACCTCATACCACCCCGCGGTTACCTCGACCTATCCGGGTGTAACCTCGACGGTCGTGGCCACACCCATCCGCGCACCCGAGATCACTCCGAGGCAATGGATTGGTGTGTGGGGACGAGTCTTTCTGGGACTGGCCCTCGGAGTCATGATGGCAAGCTGGCCCTACATGCGGTCCTGCGGCTTTCCATTGCTCGGATATCTGGGTGCCGTGCTCACCGTAACTCTGAGCGGGGTGGTCGCCGCCGCCGCTGCCTGGAGACACCGGATGGGGTTGGCTCACGTGGTGGCCCTCGTCGTCGTGCTCTATGGCCTCACGCTTTGCGAGGCGGAGCTCCTGCCCAGAGTGGGATACGCGGTCAAGCATGCCACGTGGTGGTGTGACCAGGCTGCAGCCGAGAGCATAGGTCCGCCAGTCGCCTCCTGAAGCCCTTGCCGTCCGGTTTCCTCCTCAATCGCACCCTCGCCCGACTCAAGAACCTCAGAACAACAGCGCGGCGGCTCCTCTCCGAGGGCCACCCACATCAATCTGGTTGCGGCGAGTGAGAACGGGCGCCAGGTTATTGCGTCGTTAGTAAGACGCTGATGCCCCCCCACCAGAATTCCAAGGAGAAGCCACGTGCCCCGCCAGTTCGTCGTCCAACTATTGTGCGTGCTCACTACCCTTTCTCTGGTGGCTGCTACGTCGGCCCCCGCCCAGAAGGTTTCCCTCTCGCCCACGATCGGGGTGTACATCCCGACGACCGAGCTGGTGAAGGCGGCCAATGGGGACGAGTTCAAGCAGGAAGTCGCGCTTGCAGTGGGGGGTCGCCTCGGCCTGAACTTCGGCACCCGCTTCGGAGTCGTGACCTCGGTGTCCTATGTCCCCAGCAACCTTCGCTTCAGCTTCAACCAGGACCAGAACGAGACCAAGACCGATGCCAACCTCTTGTTCGGCTCCCTCCGAGCAAATTATCAGGTGATCCCGTACACCAGTCCCGTCTGGCTGGGCTTGAACGGGGGGGCCAGTCTGGTGAAGCGAGGGGGCGATGCCTATGAGAATCTCGAGGACAAGAGCGAAGTCGGCGGAGTGGTGGGAGCAACTGTGGGCTTCAACCTGGGCGGATTCCTAAGCCTCTATGTGGCAGCCGAGGACTACATCTACGGTACCAGCTTCGCAGATGCTGGAACGCTGGAGGAAAAGCAAACTCAGAATGACGTGCAGCTGGCCCTCGGCTTTGGGTTGCCTCTCGACCATTGAGCCGGGCTTCCGCTCCGAGAAATGGCGCCTCACAGGCCCAGGGTAAACTGAATCGTATCGCCCTGGACTACCCTGAGCGGCGGCAGAGGTTGGTCCTGGTTAGCCACGTGCAGCACTCCAGCGAAGCCCGCCCGCCGTAGCGCCGGCGCTACGGCCGCCCGCGCGTCAGTGGCTGTATTGCACTGTTCGCTCAGATGCGCCAGCACCACGATCGACAGGCCGGGATGGTGCAGCTCCCGGAGCAGTTGCGCGGCAGCCCGGTTGGAAAGGTGCCCTGCCGAGCCGGCGATCCTCCGCTGCACTACGGGAGGGTAGCCGCTGGTTCTCAGTTGGAGCTCGTCGTAATTGGCCTCGAGAACGATCGCGCTGAGATTCCGCAGCAGGTACCGAACCGCCAGAGTCGGACGCCCCAGATCATAGGCGATACCCACACTGGCGCCGTCCGATCCCCGGACCACAATGGCAAGTGGGTCCGCGGCATCGTGGCTGGTGGGACAAGCCTCCAGAGTGAATGGCCCCAGCTGTACCCGAGTGCACAGACCGAGTACCCGGTGCTCGACCTCCTCCTGCAGGCTCGTCAGCCGAGCCCAGGTCCCCGACCCGGTCAACACCGGCACCCGGAGACGCCGGGCCAATCCCGCCGCCCCCCGGCTGTGATCCCCATGTTCGTGGGTGAGCGCGATTCCCGCCACCCGGCCGAGATCCAGTTCTACCGCTTCGGCGCGACGCTCGACTTCCCGAACGCTGAAGCCGGCGTCAATCAATACCACTACCCCTTCGGACTCGAGCGCACAACAGTTGCCCCGCGAGCCTGAGCCCAGCATGTAGAGCGTAATCACCGAGTGCTCCGTTGATACGCGCGGCGCAACGATTCCCGCCGATCCACTGAGAAGACCACGTTCCGCCGGCCCATGACCCGCTCGGCAATGCGCAGGAACCCGTCTTCCGACATCCGCTCGGTGCCGACGCATCCCCAGGCAAAGGGCGGCACGAACTTCGGTGGCATGGAGGGGCCGAACACATTGGCACCCGCTGAAATGACGGTGCCGGTTCCCAGCATGGTCCCAATTGCCGTCTTGGCGTGGTCCCCGATCAGGCTT
>DASRIN010000481.1:0-3962 GCA_035649975.1 Gemmatimonadales bacterium | reverse complement strand
TGGGAGGTGGCATCGCCCGATGGATGGGAGAGCTGGCGAGGCGATATGCCCCTGGTTCCCTGATCGTGTCGACCGGGGCCTACCCGGATGACGGCGAATTCGATCGCCGCCTTTCCAACCGAGTGGATAGGCTGCCGGTGCCGGCCGGCAGGTTGCGGACTTTTCCCGGAACCTGGCTCTGGTCCCGGCGTGCGGCTGCTCTGGCGGCCAGTCAGTCCATCGAGTTCACCTGGTGCGGTAACCTCAAACCCGCGGGGTACCCGGCTCGTTGGACCTGGCAGCGACGCGGGGTGCCCTATGGAATCATGCTTCATGGGGGAGATCTTCTCATCCTCCGGCGGCAGGTCCGCCGCTCCCAACTGAAGCGCCGTGCCGGTCGGGCTCTACTGGGATCGGCCGCGGTGCTGGTAGGGAACAGCAGCTGGACCGCAGGTCTTTGTCGGGAAGTACTGAGCGAGCTCGGAGTTCGCATCCAAGATCGGATCCAGACCGTTCCGCTGGGTGCCGATCCCCTGGTGTTTCGACCGGGTCTGGGTCAGGATGATGTGCGCCGCCGCTATGGACTGGACCGCGGCCGCCGCTGGCTCCTTTCAGTCGCCAGGCTGACCCGCCACAAGGGATTGGATACCGGAATCCAGGTTCTGGCTCAGCTTGCTCCCGACTACCCGGATCTGGCCTATGCGGTGATCGGCTCAGGGGAGGAGCTGCCGGCCCTGGAGAGACTGGCCCGCTCGCTAGGGGTGGCGGATCGGGTGCGGTTGCTCACCGGCGTTCCTGATGCGGATCTTCCCGCTCTTTACAACTGCGCCGAGGTCTATCTGGGGCTATCCCGTCTTCTGGATGAACGCGCCGAAGGATTCGGCATCTCACTGGTCGAGGCCTCGGCCTGTGGAGTCGCCGTGCTGGCGGGACGGACCGGTGGAATCCCCGACGCAGTGAGCGATGGTGAGACTGGACTGCTAGTCGATACTGAGGGCTTGGCTACCGTGCTTCCCGCGCTGCGCCGCCTGTTGGACGACGCCTCACTGAGGGCCCGGCTGGGAGATGGAGGGCGCCGGGCGGTAGAGCGGTACTACAACTGGGATCGGGTCGCGGGGGATCTTGCCCGGATAGGGCACGAGCAGGGAAGGGCTTCGCCGAAGTTCAGGCCGCCGAGTCTTCCGGACGCACACTGATGGCGTACGTAGGACAGTTCAGAACGTAGGCGCCGTCAATGGGGGACCAGGTCTGGACCGGCGAGAGGACCTCGGCCTTCCCCCGGGCGTCGAGCCGGAAAACCTGGGGGGCCTGAACCACGCAGGATCCGCAGCCTACGCAGCGGGACTCGTCCACCAGGACCCGGAGCCGGCGAGTGGGGTGCATGCCCGAGCTCACTCCGCCCAGCTGGGTGCCGAGCTGGTCCAGAGTGTTGGAGGTGGCCCGATAGCCGGCTTCGATCAGCTCGTCGGTCTTGTCGAAGGCGAACATCGATATCTGCTCGACCCGGGGCTGGACCAGCACCAGCGGGGGGCCCTTCCAGTCCCGGAGCTGGGCCTCGATCTGGGTCTGCATGACGATCTCGAGCCCCCGGATGTAGGTCGCGGCAAAGCCCTGGGTCTCGGTCTCGGAGCGAAGCACGCTGGTGGCTGCCACATTGATCGCCAGGATGGGTCCCTGGCCCAGCGAGGCCGCCATCCGAACCGGCAGGTTCTCGACCACCGCGCCATCGACATAGGCACGGCCGTTGATATCCCGAGGCGGGAAGATGCCCGGTAGGGCACAAGAAGCTGCCACCGCATCTGCCACCCGGGCGCTGCGCAATCCGGGCAGGCCCCACATGACCTGCATGCCGGAGTGTAGGTCGACGGTATTAATTAGAAGCCGCCGCTGGAGATCCTCAAAAGTGACATCGCCGACGAGATGGTCGATCAGGGTCTCGAGCGGTTCTTTGCGGTAGAGTGCGGGAGCGAGCAACCGGCGGAAAGCGACATCAGCCCGGGCCACCTGGAACACATCCCGGCGCCGCACCAGTCGGGCTTTGGCCTCCATATGGCGAGTGGGCACCCCTGCCGCCCAAGCCGCAGCGATAAGGGAGCCGATACTTGATCCGACCACCAGACTGGGCACCAGCTCCCGCTCTTCCAGGGCACGAAGGACCCCGATATGGGCCAGTCCTTTGAGCCCACCGCCGCTTAGCACTAGAGTAAAGGGACTGTCGGGTATCACTCGGCTGCCCGGGGTATGGGTGGCTGCGTCTGGAGCCAGGGCAACCACAATTTGCAAGAATCGTGCGCCCCGGCGCGGTGAGAGCCAGCCGACGAGCCGTGTGCCGGCTGAGCCACTGGAAGCGTAACGCACGTCACGGGAGCAGGATGCCACAGCGCGCGCTGCTCAAAAAGCTGCGGAATGATGGATTCTTCCAACTGGGCCTTCTGTTCGTGGCCGTGGTGGTCCTTGCGGCGGTCTTCGCCCCCTGGCTGGCGCCCGAAAATCCGGTCACCGGTGACCTCCGGGGTGCTTACCTGGTAAAGCCAGGTTCCCGTTTTCTTCTGGGCACCGACACCCAAGGCCGCGATGTCCTCAGCCGGGTTCTCTACGGCGCCCGGCTTTCCCTCTCCGTTGGCCTGATCTCCCAGTCAGTCTCGGTCACCGTTGGTGTTCTCCTGGGATTGATAGCCGGCTACTATGGTCGTTGGGTCGACGCGTTGGTGATGCGGCTGGCCGACATCACCCTCGCCTTTCCGACCTTGCTTCTGCTGATTGCCGTTGCGGCCGCGGTACGCCCCTCCTTGCTGATCGTTTTCGTAGTCATCGGGCTGGTGGGCTGGGCCGGGATGGCCCGCCTGGTGCGCAGCCAGGTGCTGGTGCTTCGGCGGGCCGAGTTCGTGCTGGCGGCGCAGGCGCTGGGGGCGCGCGACCGAAGAGTGGTCCTCCGTCACCTGCTTCCCAACGTCCGCACCCAGATCATCATCGCGGCGACCCTGGGGATCGCCGGCGCCATCATGGCCGAGGCCGCCCTGTCCTTCGTGGGTCTCGGCGCCCAGCCTCCCACACCTAGTTGGGGCGCAATGGTGGCGGACGGACGCGACCTTCTGCGGGTTGCCCCTTGGGTCTCGTTTGCTCCCGGACTCGCCATCGGGGTGGCGGTCCTGGGATTCAACCTGGTGGGGGATGGACTGCGGGAGGCGTATGACCCCAAGCTTCACAGTGAGAGGTGAGAGGTGAGAGGTAAGCGGGAAGAGCTCCAGGATGTCTCTGTCAGACGGGCCGAGTCGACCCGCTCACCGCTTACTGCTCACCGCTCACCGGGCTACGACGTGGCTGCCCTACGCGCCACCGAGTTCCCCTGGACCCGCGACACGATCTATCTCAACCACGCCAGCGTGGGACCGCTGCCGGAGCGGACTCGCCAGGTGCTGGACGGGTTCAACCGCAAGCGAGCCGCTCCCTTTCAGCTTCCCGACCGGGAACTGATGATGACACTCGCCGAATCCCGGAGACTGAGCGCAGCGCTGATCAATGCCAGTCCGGAAGAGATCGCGCTGACCATCAACACTGGGTTCGGCGTGAGCCTGGCGGCCCGCGCGCTTCCGCTGCAGGCCGGCGACATCGTGGTAGCGAGCGACCGCGAATTTCCGGCCAACGTGTATCCCTGGATGATGCTCAAGGACATCGGGGTGGGACTGGAGCTGGCGCCTACCACGGCGGAGGGCTGGCCGGACGAGGAATATCTCTTGGAGCGGGTCAGGGATCCCAGAGTCCGGGTGCTGGCGGTCTCGCTGGTGCAGTTCAGCAATGGCTATACGGTCGACCTGGCCCGCCTTTCCAGTGCGACTCGAGCGGCAGGAACCTACCTCGTTGTGGATGCCATCCAGGGGCTGGGACACGTCCCGCTGGATGTGCGGCGCACGCCGGTGGACGTGCTCGCCTGTGGAGCTCAGAAATGGCTCCTATCCCCCTGGGGCTCGGGCTTTGTGTACGTA
>DASRIN010000480.1:0-2749 GCA_035649975.1 Gemmatimonadales bacterium | reverse complement strand
CTTCCGCGGCACCCACACGGGGGAATACGCCGGAATCCCGCCCACCGGGAAGCAAGTGACGATGCGCGGTATCACGCTCTATCGCCTCGCCGGAGGCAAGGTGACCGAGCTCTACTGGAACTACGATGTCTTTGGACTCCTGCAGCAGCTCGGGGCCATACCCGCACCGGGCCAGCAGCCGGCCGGCGCCTCGGCTAGCTGAAGCGTGGGCGAACACCCGCTCTACAGCATGTGGAAGGAGCGGCTCGATCTGGAACTGGCGCAGGAAGCGGTGCGGGCAGCACGCCGGGCTCAGCGGGAGCAGGATCGCGTGGTCTGGTACGAGGCATGGCGCTCGTATAAGGCCCGCCTGACTGAGATCCGGCAGCCCGAGCGACTGCCCCGCTGGTGGAATCTGGTCGGTTGGCTCCTCTGGCTCCTTCGACTGCACTCCCCAGGGCGGCTGAACTAACCATGGTGAGGCGGGCTCTACGCCATCACCGCGCGCACGCACCGGCACCGCCCATTACCCCCTGACAGTCCCTGTGCCGATCCTGCATCGCAAGCGTGGTCTGACACGATGGGGCGCCGTACCGCAGCTCGAGTGGCCGATTCATCTGCTCAGCCAGCGCTTGAAGGTCGGCTCGATCATGCGGAACGTCCTCGTGCCCGCGCCCTCCCGGCTCGACCGTCCCGGTGCCGGTCTTCGTAATGCCTGCGATTACGCTTACGGTCCCTCGCATCACCTGCCACTGGTCGCGGGAGACCGCCAAGCGGATCTGCCGGAGGTCCGGCTTGCCGAGCACCGCAAAGACTGCCGACAGGAACCCGAGGGGCCGGACGGAGATTCCGCGGATCTGGTCGAAGAACAGAAGGTTGTCGTACTGCAGCACCTTGAATCGGACGACACGCTGGTGATACACGTCGACCTGCGGGTCCGAGAGAGTATCCCGGTACTTCAACTCCGACGGGGCATCACCGGTATCGGGCCAGAAGAGGGTCACGTCGAGGGCCAGAAGCGGGACCGGGCCCTCCACCACCTGCTCCACCACGCGGGGCCCGTAGTCGACCAGCGCATCGCGGTGGCGCTCGAAGCCGGCCCGCGCCCCCTCCGACATCTCCGCGTAGGACACACCCGCGGTCATACGATGGGCGGCGAACCAGTCGGCATGGTCGATCAGGATATGGGTACTGGCGGGAGCCTCCTGCTTCCGGCGTTGGACGAGAGCAATGAGCGCCTCGGCTGCGAAGAGTATCGAGGTAGAAGTGCTGGTGAGGCTGTACGCGCCGTGGCCGCTCATCGCCTGAAGAATCGCCTTCCGAGAGACTCGGTATGGCTTGGGGCAGGCCTCCATCGACTGGCCGCGAACAGTCGGGCTTGGCGTCTGCGCCGTGGGTGAATGGTCAACCATCACGGCCGAAACTAAGACGAGCAGAGGGAGTACCACTCTCAGTATCTCGGGGGCACCGTTCGGTATCGCTCCAGCAGCTCGGTCTGCCGGCTGACCAGCGGGATCTCCCGCCCCCGGATGTACAGGTGCTCCACCCGGCTGGAAAATTCGAGCGGGTCGCCGGTCCAGACCACCACGTTGGCGACCTTCCCCGCCTCCAGCGATCCGTAGCGATCCGCCACCCCGGCGGCCTCGGCCGTGGTGAGGGTGATCGACCGCAGCGCCTCGTCCCAGCTCATGCCGTTGCGCACCTCGTTGCCCGCCGCCTGACGAAGGTTCCGGAACAGGGCGGCGTCCTGCTGGGCCACCCCGACCTTGACCCCGGCTTTCCATAGGAGCGTCGCGTTGTCCAGCCGGGCATTCAGCGCGTCGAACCGGGGCACGTCGGTGAGCGGCTCCAGCAACACCGGCACATTTGCTCGGGCGAGCTCGGGTGCTATCTGCCAGCCCTCGGCTCCTCCCCAGATCACAATGCGGAGATCGAACTCGCGGCCGATCCGGAGCGTGTTCTCGATGTCGCTCCGCCGGTTGGCAATCACGAACAGGGGGAGCTTCCGCTTCAGCACCGGCAGCAGGGCCTCGAGATCCTCGGCCGAGGCGGAGAGCGGCTGCATCTGGCCCCGGCGAAAGTCCTCCCGCCGCCGCTCGTACTCCAGCGCGTCGCGCAGGATCCGGCGGAACCGCTGCAGCGCCCGGGCCCGGCTCCCGCCGCCCGCCTCCTTGCCGCCCTGACCCAGGTCCGCCATCATCGCGACCGGAGACTGGGCGACCATCTCCTCCATCCGGCTGCCGGCCAGGTCGATCAGCACCGCCTGGCCGGGAATGAGTCCCACCGCCGGCTTGCTGATCGAGCTGGTCACCCCCTCCAGCCGGGCGACTGGGATCGCCATGCTGGCGGGGTCGATCGCCTCGGCCACGTTGAACGCAGGCTTGACGTCTCCGGTGGCGGTGTCCTCCTGGGTCTCGATCTGCGCGCCGACGTCGAACAGCTTGAGACCCAGCGTGGACCCACCATGGATCAGCCCCGGCGTGATCCACCGCCCGGTGGCGTCGATCCGGGTGGCACCGTCCGGCACCGGGACGCTGGATCCCACCGCCACGATCTTCCCGTCGCGGAGGACGATGGTGCCGCTCTCGATCTTGGGACCGGCAACCGGATAGATGGTGCCGCCAGTGATCGCGATGGTTTGGGCAGTCGCCAGTCGCCAGACGCCAGTCGTCAGCATGCCGGCGGCCGTTGCCGCCAGTACCGACCGCCTGACCGACTGACCGACCGACCGCCTGCCTGACCGCCCGACCGCCTGACCGCCCGCCCGCCC
>DASRIN010000479.1:0-3816 GCA_035649975.1 Gemmatimonadales bacterium | reverse complement strand
GCGACGGCACCTCGACCTCCACCAGCTCGTCATCGAACACGCCCGCCGCCAGCGCGGCCTCGGCCTTTCTCTGGCTGGTCAGGGCGAACTCATCTTGTTCTCGTCGGCCGACGTGATAGAGCGTTCCGACCCGCTCAGCGGTCTCTCCCAGCGAGATGGTCCAATCCGGCGGCATCCGGGGATTCATGAAGCGCCATCCCAACGTCGAATCCGCAACGACCGGCGGAGAGCGATCCCAGGCACGCCCGCTCTTGAGCATGACCTGGGGAGCGCGGGTCATGCTCTCCACCCCTCCGGCCACGAACACGCTGCCCTCGTCGGCGCGAATCGCCTGGGCAGCGGAGGCAACCGCTTGGAGTCCGGAGCCACAGAGCCGGTTCACTGTCAGACCCGGTACCTCGACCGGGAGGCCCGCCAGCAACAATGCCATGCGCGCCACGTTGCGATTGTCCTCGCCGGCCTGGTTGGCACATCCCAGGATTACGTCATCGATCTGGGATGGTGGGAGATTGCTGCGCTGGACCAAGGCCCGGATGGCGGTCGCGGCCAGATCGTCGGGACGAATCTCGGCCAACGCTCCTCCGGCCCGGCCTACCGGAGTGCGAACGGCGGCGGTGATGAAGGCCTGGTTCACCAGTTTGCGCTCACGTTGATCTTGCTCCTCTGGCCCGCTAAGTTGCGCCCCGGCAACGATTCAGGACAGGTGGCCGAGCGGCTGAAGGCGCACGCCTGGAAAGCGTGTATACGTCAAAAGCGTATCGAGGGTTCGAATCCCTCCCTGTCCGTGCCTGGGACCGAATCCGCATCCACGGCGTATCTTAAGGTAGCGCGCACGGCACAGAAGGCGCGGTTGATTTGACCCCGGCCGCGCTGTAGCTTCCGGCCCCGATGCCCTCCCGCACGCCGCTTCTGGACGAGCGCGCCATCAGTCGAACCCTGGCGCGAATGGCCAGTGAGATCGTCGAGCGAAGCCGGGGCACCGATGAGCTTGCCCTGGTGGGGATTCAGCGGCGCGGGGTCGAGCTGGCCGGCCGGCTGAAGCGACTCATCGACACCTCCGAAGGATCCAACCTTCCCTGTGGTAAGATGGACATCACGCTCTACCGCGACGATCTCCAGACCATCGGACCTCGTCCCGTGGTAGGGGAGACCAGCCTGCCCGATCTGGATGACAAAACGGTGGTGATCGTAGACGACGTGCTGTATACCGGCCGGACCGTGCGGGCCGCACTGGACGAGTGCGCCGACTTCGGGCGCCCGCGCCGGATCCTGCTCTGCGTGCTGATCGATCGCGGGGGCCGGGAGCTGCCGATCCAGGCCGATGTGGTAGGGAGCACGGTCACCGCAGCGCCGGGAGATCGGGTGGACGTATTCGTTTCCGAGCTTGACGGCAAGGACGCGGTTGAACTGGTGAGGGGGAAATAGCGCGTGCAGAATAGTCGTCATCCTGAGGGAGCGCAGCGACCGAAGGAGCCGTGCCGTAACTTTGGCTCCTTCGCTTCGCTCAGGATGACAGTATGAGTGCTCCTTCTTTGGGCAAGGATCTGGTCGGCCTGGAGCCACTCAGCGCCGAGCAGATCCAGCTCATTCTCGACACCGCCGAGCCATTCAAGGAAGTCAGCGAGCGGGCCATCAAGAAGGTACCCGCGCTCCGCGGCAAGACCATCGTCAACCTGTTCTTCGAGGCCTCGACCCGCACCCGGATCTCGTTCGAGTTTGCCGAAAAGCGGCTCTCGGCCGACACCGTCAACGTGGCCGCCGCCGGTTCGTCGGTGAGCAAGGGCGAGACTCTGGTAGACACGGCGAAGAATCTCGAGGCCATGCGGATCGACATGGTCGTGATCCGTCATGGGTCATCCGGGGCCGCCCAATTCCTGGGCCAGCGAATTCGCTCCAACGTGATCAACGCCGGAGACGGCAAGCACGAGCATCCGACCCAAGGGCTGCTCGACATGCTGACCCTGCGCGACCGGTTCGGGCGGATCAGCGGGCTCAAGGTGGCTATCTGCGGAGACATCCTGCACAGCCGGGTGGCGCGCAGCAACATCTGGGGTCTGACAAAGCTCGGTGCCGAGGTGGGAGTGTGCGGGCCGGCGTCACTGCTGCCGCGGCAGGTCGAGGAGTTGGGCGTCACCATTCTCCCCCGGATTGAGGACGCCATCCAATGGGCCGATGCGCTCAATGTGCTGCGGCTCCAGCTGGAGCGGATGGAAGCAGGATTTCTGCCCTCGCTGCGGGAGTACAATCGGGTGTTTGGGGTCACCAAGGAGCGGCTGGAGCGGGCACCCAAGGAGCTGCTGATTCTGCACCCGGGGCCAATGAATCGCGGGGTCGAGATCGACAGCGATGTGGCCGATGGCCCGCATAGTGTGATCTTGCCGCAGGTGACCAACGGGGTCGCAGTGCGGATGGCGGTGCTGTATCTCCTCGCCGGCGGCTCTCCCGATTGGGCGGGCGGATCGGAAAGCCCTTCGACAAGCTCAGGGCAGGCTTTGCCCCGAGAGGAGCGAGGGGAGCGATGAGACCGATCCTGATCCGGGGAGGGCGGGTGATCGATCCCTCCCGAGGCACCGACGGGGTGGCCGATGTGTACCTAGCCGATGGCGCGGTCGCAGCAGTGGGACGGAACATCGGCCAGCCCGATGAGGCACTGGTGATCGATGCGACCGGAAAGATCGTCTCGCCCGGCCTGATCGACGTCCATGTCCACTTAAGGGAGCCCGGCCAGGAGGATCTGGAGACGGTCGCCAGCGGAGCGATGGCGGCGGCGGCGGGCGGGTTCGCCGCGGTATGCGCGATGCCGAACACCGATCCTGTCACCGATAATCAGGCGGCAGTCGGCTTCATCGTGAGCCAGGCGCAACGGGCGGGAAAGGCTCGAGTCTATCCTATCGGAGCTATCTCCCTGGGCCAGAAGGGACAGCAGCTGGCCGAATTCGGCGAGCTGGTCGGGGCAGGGGCGGTTGCCGTGAGCGACGATGGCAAGCCGGTAGTCTCCAGTCACCTCATGCGCACCGCCCTCGAGTACGCCCGCACCTTCGCCATTCCAGTAGTTGACCACTGTGAGGACCCGACGCTCTCCGCTGGAGGCGCCATGCACGAGGGCATCGTTGCCACCCGGCTCGGGCTCAAGGGAATACCGTCGGCGGCCGAGGAGATCATGGTCGCCCGGGATATTCTGCTGGCTGAGCATACCGGCGGGCACGTCCACCTCTGTCACATGTCGACTCGGGGCTCGGTCGAGCTGATCCGGCGGGCCAAGGAGAAGGGCATTCGCGTCACCGCTGAAGCCTGTCCTCATCACTTCACGCTCACCCATGAGCAGTGCGAGGGCTACAACACCAACGCCAAGATGAACCCGCCGCTGCGCGAGTCTGAGGACCGGGAGGCGATCCGTCAGGCGCTTCGCGACGGTACCATCGACGTCATCTGTACCGACCATGCTCCGCATCACTACGATGCCAAGGAGCGGGAGTTCGACGACGCGCCCAACGGCATCATCGGCCTGGAGACCGCACTGGGGCTCGCGATCACCGAGCTGGTAGAGCCCGGTCTATTGACGCTGTGTGATCTGGTGAACCGGATGAGCACGATGCCGGCTCGCATTTTCAGCTTGCCGGGTGGCACGTTGGCAGCCGGTGCTCCGGCGGATGTCACCATCACCGATCCCAAGGCGAGCTGGATCGTAAGTCCGGACCAGTTTTTCTCCCGCAGCCGAAACACGCCCTTCGCTGGCCGCCGCCTCACCGGGCGGGCCGAGGTCACCATCGTTCGGGGTCAGATCGTCTACCAGGGGGAACCTCGAACTGAACCGGA
>DASRIN010000478.1:0-3682 GCA_035649975.1 Gemmatimonadales bacterium | reverse complement strand
GCGGGAGGAGCCGAGACGATTGCACGGCGGTGAGCGGTAAGCGGTGAGCGGTGAGCGGTAAAAGATGAGAGCGGTGAGCGGGCGGCGTGATACGGCACTCCGCGCGCGAACGTGATGGGGGCACCTTCCCACTAGATACGTACCTTCACACGACACCTAGCTATCGCTTACAGCTCTGCCGTTGAAACGGGAGAGTTGTTAGAGATTGCCTTAGATGGAAAAGTTGCAATGCAGGAGAAGGTCAGACCCCTGCTTGAGCGAAACCAGCGGAATCAGCGGCTACTACTGGGTCTTCTCAAATGGCGACGATCTAGGCGCACGTGCTAGCTCGTCCGGCTCACCGCTCACCGCTCACCGCTCACCGCTCACCGCTCACCGCTACCTGGCATTCCGATACATCAGCTCCATCACCTCATTGTACACCGCCTCTGTGTGCTCCGCGTCCTCGTTCTTGATCACCTCGGTGACGCAGTGCTTGAGATGATTGTGCAGCAGGGTGCGGCCCACTCCTCGTAGCGCCTCCTGAACCGACGACAGCTGCATCAGCACGTCGGCACAGTAGCGCTCCTCCTCGATCATCTTCTGGAGCCCGCGCACCTGACCCTCGATGCGGCGCAGCCGGGTTCCGATCGAGTGCTTAATCTCCGGATCAACCGTAGCGCCCTCATGTCCCTCACCCCGCGCCCCGCAGGCGCACGCCGCCTTTACTTCGACCATACCAGTCTCCTAGTCTCTAGAACCGGTCACGCTTTTGTAGTTCCGCAGTCTCAGGCTGTTGGTCACTACACTCACCGAGCTGGCCGCCATGGCCGCCGCGGCAATGGTTGGGCTCAGCAGAAGGCCGAACGCCGGATACAGCACGCCGGCCGCGATCGGGATGCCGACCACGTTGTAGATGAAGGCCCAGAACAGGTTCTGCCGGATGATGCGCATGGTCCGACGCGACAGCCCGATCCCGTCCACCACGCCTCGCAGATCGCCCCGCATCAAGGTGATGGTGGCGGCCTCGACGGCCACGTTGGTGCCGTTTCCCATCGCGATCCCGATGTCGGCCTGCGCCAGTGCCGGCGCGTCGTTGAGTCCGTCACCCACCATGGCGACCGACTTCCCCTGCTCCTGAATCCGGCGGATCTCCTCCAGCTTCAGTGCCGGGGTCACGTCGGCGATCACCCGGTCCACGCCGACTCTCCGGGCCACCGCATCCGCGGTGCGCCGGTCGTCGCCGCTCAGCATCACCAGCTCGAGGCCCAGCCGCTTGAGGCCGCGAGCCGCTTCGGGGCTGGTGCTCTTGATCGGATCGGAAATGCTGATGGTCGCCACTCTACGTCCGTCCACTGCGACTCCAACCCGGGTGTGCTCCGAGGGCCCCGACCGGGCGAGATCGGTTCCATCGCCACTCACTACCCCCTCGGCCCGGAGAAACGCCGGCTTCCCAATGACAACCTGCTGCTGGCCGACCATGCCGGTGACCCCTTCGCCGGTGTGGCTCTCGAAATGAGCGGCCGGAAGCAGCGGAATCGAGCGCCGCTCCGCCTCGCGGACGATCGCATCGCCCAGCGGGTGCTCGCTCGAGCGTTCCACCGAGGCCGCCAGCTGCAGCACCCTCTGTTCATCGAGCGATACCCCGGGCTCCAGCTGTATCGCCTCGACCGCCGGCCGTCCCTCGGTGATCGTGCCCGTCTTGTCGAGCACCACCACGTCGATGTCCCCGGTTCGCTCCAGCGCCTCGCCGCCCCGGATCAACACCCCCAGCTCGGCGCCGCGGCCAGTCGCAACCATCACGGCAGTGGGCACCGCGAGCCCCATCGCGCAGGGGCAGGCGATGATCAGCACCGTCACCGCCGTCACCATAGCGTGCAGATAAGCCGGAGCCGGTCCCAAGATCAGCCAGGCGACGAAGGTGAGTGCCGCCAGCGCAATGACTGCCGGGACGAATACCGACGAGATCCGGTCGGCCAGCCGCTGGATCGGCGGCTTGGAGCCCTGGGCGTCGCGCACCAGGCGAATGATCTGAGAGAGGACAGTGGCCTCCCCGATGCCGGTGACGCGATAGTGAAACGCCCCGCCCCGATTGAGTGTCGCGCCGACGACGGTGTCGCCGGTCCGCTTGGAAACCGGCATCGGTTCGCCGGTCAGCATCGACTCGTCCACCTGTCCGGTACCGTGGAGGACCAGGCCGTCCACCGGAATCGTCTCACCGGGGCGGACCACCACTTCGTCGCCCACCCGCACTGACGCGAGCGGGATCCGCTCCTCCACTCCGCCACGAAGCACCAGCGCGCTGGGTGGCCGGAGATCGATCAGCCGGCGCAGCGCTCTCCAAGTCCGGGCCTTTGCCTTCGCCTCCAGCAAGTTGCCCAGCAGAACCAAGCCGATGATCCAGACCACCGCCTCGTAGTACACCTGTGGGGCCACCCCGCGGGCAAGGAACCAGTCGTCCGCTAACGTCATGGCGACACTGAACACCAGCGCGGCTCCGGTGCCGAGCGCGATCAGCGTGTTCATGTTGGCGCCGCCGTGCTTCAATGCGGTCCACGCCCGAGTGTAGAAGTGCCGGCCGGCCCAGCCGACCACCGGCAGCGTCATCCCGAGCATCAGATAGCGCCGGGTGTCGGCGGAGATCCGATCGATCCAGGGCATGGTATGCATGCTGAACAGCATCACCAGCACGCCCGCTATCAGACTGAAGGCGACCTTCAGCTGGAGTTGCCGGCTCTCTTCGGTGCGCTCGGTTTCCTGCGCCTCCAGTGCGGCGTCGTCTGCGGTGACCGGGCTCGGCAGCTCGGCCCCGTATCCGCTCTCCCGAATGGCCGCGACCAGGCCCTCGGGACTGGTCGCCTCGGGATCGTAGTCAACGGTGGCGGAGCCGGTCATGAGATTGACGTTTGCCGAGCTGACCCCGGGGACGTGCTCCAGCGCCCGCTGCACCGTGCTGCTGCAGCCGGCACACGTCATCCCGGTCACCGGGATCGTGCAGGTCTCATGAATGGCGGTCGTCATGGAACACCGAGAAGAGAAAGCAACACCTGTAAACATCAGTAGGGGGTAGGGGTATGTCAAGCCCGTCTCGGGCTTGAGCATACGAGCAGCGACCTGCAAGAGAGCGGGCAGGACGCGACGCGCAGCACCGGGCTCCAACGGAAAGAGCTACAGTCCGCGGTGCAAGTCGGTACTCCGGTTTGACTTGGTGGCATGGCCCGGAGGGCATACGACGTGCCTCGTATCGGGCACTTATGGACCAGCCGCGCGAGGAACCGGCCGAAGACCTGCTCTCTTCCCCAGGAAGCGAGCCGCTGGTTCCCATTCTCTCAGTGGAGGATGGCCAGTCCGATCCGGTGGCACTGGCGACCTGGCATGAAGCGCTGTCGAACACGCTGGCCATCGAAGTGCCGCACGACCTGCTGGGTCTCTGGCTCTACCCGGCGCAGGGGGGTGTGGTCCTGCTGGGCCCCGCCGAGCTGGCTGCGGACGCGCTCGAGATTCCCGTCCCCTCATCTCATCTCAAACCGGATCAGCTGACCGCACTCGAGGCCGTGGTGCAGAAGGCGGGTTACCAATCGGCCAGCGCCGTGTCGATCCGCTTCGGCAAACGCGACGTCGGGCTGATGCTGGTGGCTGACCTTCAAGCGGGCCGCTACGACGCGATGGAGCGCGTCGTCCTCCAATGCGTCGCCCGGAAGGT
>DASRIN010000477.1:0-2575 GCA_035649975.1 Gemmatimonadales bacterium | reverse complement strand
GATTCACTCCGGCGCTGAAGATGCCGTACCCGCCCAGGCAGTCGATGTACTCCCGGCCCAGCAGATCCCGGAGGAGTGAGCCCTGTCCTGACCACTCCAGCGCGGCAAACTGTCCCGCCTCGGTGACCGATTTGCGGTAGGTGATGAAGCCGCGGTTGTAGTACTTCTCGTAGCTTTCGACCGTCTCGGCGATGAAGGCGCGTTTTTCCTCCGGCGTCAGCTCGCCTCCGGCGATGAGGTCCAAATACCGCCGGGTCTGCTGCAACACCTGATCGTTCGATAGCCGCAATTAATCGGCGCTCCCTAGGCTGACTTGATTTCGGTCCAGATCTGATCCCACGTCGCCGTGTCCTTGCCCAAGTCGTCCTGGTACTCCAGCCTCTGGAGCTCCGCCTCGGTGGGATAGGGGACCGGGTTTTTCATGACCTTTGCGGCCGCAGCATTCGGTGTACCATAGCCGGTGGCTTCCGACAGGGCGGCACCCACCTCCGGCCGCAGGATGTAGTTCATCCACTCATGCGCCGCGCGCTTGTTCGGCGCACTCTTGGGAATGCACATGGAGTCCCCCCAGATGGTGCATCCCTCTTTCGGGATGACATAGCCGAGATTCGGCTGCTCGGCCTTGGCCTGGGTGGTGTCGCCGTTCCACAGCTGGGACACCCATACGTCGCCCGAGATGAGCTGCGCCTTGACCGGGGCGGAGATATAGGCCTTGAGGTTCTTCTTGGCCGCGATGGAATCGGCCTTGGCCTGGGCCAGCTCGGCCGGATTGGTGGAATTGAGCGAGTGTCCCCGGTAGCGCAGCTGGGATCCGATGACCTCTCGGCCGTCATCCATCATCGTCATCTTCTTGGCGAAGCGCTTGTCGTGGAACACGGCCCAACTGTCGATCGGGGTCGTGATCTTGTCGGTCCGGTAGGCAATGCCACTGGTGCCCCACTGCCAGGGGACGGTGTGCTTGTTACCCTGATCGGTGGGCAGATTCTGAAAGATCGGCGAGATGTTATTGAAGTTGGGAATGTATTTCTTGTTGATTGGGGAGATCAGGTCGGTTGCCAGCATTACCGGGAGGATGTACCCGCTGGGAACGACGATATCATAGCCGGTAGCTCCGGCCTGAAGCTTGGCCACCATCTCTTCATTGCTTTCATAGGTGTCGTAGGTGACCTTGACCCCGAACTCCTTCTCGAAGTTGGGGACGGTGTCCTCCGCGATGTAGTCGGACCAGTTGTAGATATGCAGCTCCTTCTCGATCGGCCCGAGATCCGCCATGGCCTGGGCCGGCGCGCTGTCGGTACTTCCCCGGGATGCTTGGTCGCCCCGCCGACAGGCCTGCAGCAGAGCACCCACCGATCCCAGACTCAAGCCCAGGCCGAGAGCCCGGAATACGAATTCCCGTCGAGGAATGGCGCCACGCTCGAGCTGCTTCACCAAGCGTTCGACTTCGGTGCGCTTGCTCACGATTCCTCCTGTTTAACCGGTTTTCAGGTGGCCGCACGTCGCGGCCGGGGCCTACCCCAGCCAGTCACGGGTTCGGTAGTACCCGCCCACGAAGGGAAGGAACCAGGGAACTCCGTTGTACAATGGAATCGCTCGGAACTTCTTCGTGCCCAGGTCGGGAATCTCCCCGTCGCCCGCAATGACCTCAGCCATCCGGTTTCCCAGATAGGTAGCCAGCGCCACACCATGTCCGCAGTACCCCATGGCGTAGTAGATGCCGTCGTGGCGCCCGGCGTGCGGGAGGTGGTCCATCGGGTAGGCCACCTTCCCGGACCAGGCGAACTCGACTCTGGTGGCCGACAGCTCGGGAAAGACCTCTCGCATGCCGGCTTCCAGAATTGCCGCACTGCGCCGGATGCCGGTCGGCGTGAACGAGGCCCGACCTCCAAAGACCATACGCCGGTCGGGTGAAAGCCGGAAGTAGTAGAGCAGATTCTTGGTATCACTGAATACCCTTCCGCGGGGGACCAGCCTCCGAGCCACTTCAGGAGCGAGCTGGCTGGTAGCAATCTGATAACTCCCGATGGGAATGACGCGACGGCGAAGGGCCGATAGGGCGGGCGGCGTATAGCCGTTGGTGGCGGCAAGCACTTCTCGCGCCCGGATCGTGCCACCATTAGTGGCGATCTCGAACCCGGCCGCTACTCGCCCGACCCCCGTGACCGTCGTGTGCTCCAGGAGCCGAGCACCGGCTCGCTGTGCCGCGGCTGCCAAGCCATGCACGTACTTGGCCGGGTGCAGGGACCTGCCTCCGGGATCCACCAGGCCACCGTAATAGCGGTCAGACCCGATCTCCCGGCTCAGCTCACTAGGGCCGAGCAGCTCGGTTGCGTACCCCAGGCGGTCCTGCAGGAAGCGCCCACTCTCTTCCAGAGGCCGAAGGTGGCTCGGTTTTGCAGCCAGGGTCACTGCACCGCACTGGACGAAGTCACAACTGATGGCTTCCTCGACTATGACTCGCTCGAGAAAGCCAATGGCATCGAGGGTAAGCTGGAACATGCGGGCGGCCCGCTCTTCGCCTAACCGCTCATAGAGCTCTGCCATCTCCGGCTTGTAGCCCGGAAGCACAAACCCA
>DASRIN010000476.1:0-5201 GCA_035649975.1 Gemmatimonadales bacterium | reverse complement strand
CCTTTTGATGATGGAGGCGCAGGGAATCGAACCCTGGTCCGAGTAAGCTTCCAGAACCACGTCTACGTGCGTAGGCTCGACTTCTGGCCGTCACTTCGAAGCGGTGTCGAACCGACCTCTTCGAAGCCTATCTCCTGAGATCTCGCCGGAAGCACCGGAGCGGTGCGTCCAGCCAGCCCGGATTTGCGATTCGGCACGCGGCGCCCCAGGCGGGCTCCATCGGCCGAAGGAGCATAAGCGAGCTTAGCTCAGCTTACGCAGCCAGTGCCAGTTCAGTATTGGCAGTTGAATCATTCCAGACGGTTTTACCAGGACTCTGGACCTGGGCACGCTGCGATTCCTTCATCAAACCCGTCGAAGCCAGTCGCCCCCGGGTGGTAGAAAAATAGGCGGTAAGTAGGTCTGGCGGTAGGTCGGTCGGCTGACCCCGGGGTTCGAGGCATCCTTGAACTGGCGCCATGGATGTAAATCTAAGACAAGGAGTTACGAGCCCGGCCTGAAAGCAATTTCTTCAGTGCCTCCGACCGTCTGACCGCCCGACCGCCCGACCGCCTGGTCACCTCCCCGCCCTCTCCACCCGATTCCGTCCTCCCCGCTTGGCCGCATAGAGCGCCGAATCGGCCTGGGCCGGAAGATTGTCCAGGCTACTGCTGGTCTCGGGACAGGCAGCGACCCCGAAGGAGGCGCTGAGCGGCCATGCCCTACCCTGCCAATCCCAGGCTGTGCCGCCGAGCTTGAGCCGGATCCGCTCGGCGATGCGGGCGCCCAGCTCCAGACTGGTCTCCGGCAGCCACACCGCGAACTCCTCTCCCCCGATGCGCCCGGCCACATCCCCAGTACGGATTTGTTCCCGAATGATCCGAGCGAAGTGCACCAGTGCCGCATCCCCCGCAGGATGGCCCAGCGTGTCGTTGAGGCTCTTGAACCGGTCCAGGTCGGAATACACGAGTGCGCCCTCACGCGCGGTGATCAAGGTGAAGGCTTCCTCGAACCCCCGCCGGTTATGGAGACCGGTGAGCGGGTCGAGCGTGGCTGCACGCTTGTGCTGATCGGCCTCCAGGGCGCGATCGATTCGGTGCGCGGCATTATTGATCGCCTCCATCATCTCCGCCCGCAGCGAGCCCGTGGGCTCCCGACCGGTACTGAGCCAGATGCCCACTGCCCCCACCGACTTCAGCTCTTTCTTGAGAGGTAACAGCAGGACCGGCCCTCCCCGGCTGCGCCGGTCGGCGACCACGCCACCCAACGGATCCGCCGATGAGACATGAGGGTCGAGGGCTCCCACCGCCACCTTGGCGAGCGCACTCTCTGGCGGAAGAATGTTGTCGAGGAGCCGGCGGTCACCCCGACCGGATACCCCGATGACCCGAACGCCGGCGCCTTCGACCGCAGCGACAACAACCTGGGCATCCAGAGTTCGCTCCAGCTGGTAAGCCAACCTGAGGCCCACGCTGCCGACCGATTCGAGCGATGCCGCCTGGGACTGGGCCTGAGTAAGGGCGACGAGCTGCGGCTTACGGCGAACCCCGTCGAGCAGTCGGCGCAGGTCATCTTCCACCACCCCAAGACCTGCTGCCTCGAACTTGTCGGGAAGTAGCAGAGCCACCGCGGAGCCGGCCTGAGCATGGAAGACCAGCATGCCTCCATCCATGCGCTCTGCCCCACTCTGTTCCTGATCCCGGGCCCGCTCCAACCGTCGGTCCACCGCAACGATCTGCGAGATGGACAGCCGCTCCGGCTCCAGAATCCGCTCTGCCCGGGGACCTTCCTCGCTTGGATCCAGCTCCGAGACCCATACGCCCAGGGCGCGGTGGGCCCGCCGGAGCCATTCCAGCGCGGGATCCGGCAGAAGATGAGGCGCCACAGCCCGGTTGAGTTCTCGTCCGGACCGTCTCCTCCCTAGTATCCAGCCGAGTATTCCAGACCCAATCACGACGCCGAGCCATACCAGCTGGTCGGTCATCCCCGCAGCCACCCTCGGCGCCGAAACCAGAGATAGATCGCCAGGGTAACGAGCCCCATCCCCACCAGGACTGCGGGATAGCCCCAGCGTTCCCGCAGCTCGGGCATGAAGTGGAAGTTCATCCCATACACGCCAACGATGAAGGTGAGGGGCAGAAAAAACACGGAAAACACCGTGAGCACCCGAACCACCTCGTTGGTACGGTGCGAGGCCAGCGCCAGTTGAATGCTGAGCAGATTATTCACGTCCTCGAGCAGCTCCTCGGCGTAGAAGTGCATGCTTTCGACGTTCTCCCGAAGGTCCTGATAAAGGGGCGCGGCCGGCTCCGACCCTGGCACCAGCTTCTTCACCGCGTCGAGCGTGTGGGACAGCATGCGGCGCATCAGCGTGACCCGTCGCTTGACCAGGTAGATCCGACGCAGAAGGCCGGCGAACTCGTGCTCCCCGAAGACCGTGGCCTCGAATTGATCGATCGCCCCCTCGGCTTCCTCCAGTGGCTTCTGATAAGTCGTCACCGAATCGTTGATGATCTCGATGAGAATGCGGGGAAGAAAGCTCTGGCGCCGTTCGGCGCCCTCGGGCGGGGAGGGATGCCGGTGCTTCTCGATGATCTCCGTCAGGAACGGCTGCTCGGATCGATGGATGGTGACGAGGAAGTCCGCTCCGTAGAAGACCGCCACCTTTCGGGTCATCTCGTGCAGGGTGGAGCAATCATCCTCGGCGGCGGTATCGATCGCACGCACGATGATAAACGTCGTGGTTCCGATCCGCTCGTATTTCGGCAGATGTTCCGGGTCGAGCGAGTCCTCCACCGAGGTGGGGTGGAGACCGTATTTCCGGGCGACGTTAGCCAGCTCCTCCCGGGATGGATGCACCAGGTCGACCCAGGTGAAGGCAGGATCGGTACTGCTGACGACCGTCCGGGCGCTCATGCGCGGCAGATCCGACTGGCGGCTGCCGCCGCGCCGAATCCATTGTCGATGTTGACCACGGTGACTCCGGCGGCACAGCTGTTGAGCATGGCCAATAAAGCCGCCAGCCCGCCGAAGGATGCGCCATAGCCGATGCTGGTGGGTACCGCGATCACCGGCGCGCTAACGATCCCGCCGACCACGCTGGGAAGCGCGCCTTCCATCCCCGCCACCACAATCACCACCCGGGCACGCTTCAGCTGATCGTTTGCCGCCAATAGCCGGTGAAGTCCGGCGACCCCGACGTCGATGAGACGGTCCACCTGGTGTCCGAACGCGTCAGCCACAACCGCCGCCTCCTCGGCAACCGGAAGGTCACTGGTCCCCGCCGAAACGACCAGAATGGTGCCTTCCACCTTCGGCAGGCCGGTCCCACGCAGGTGAATCGTGCGGGCCAACTGGTTCCACTCCATGGCTGGAAATCGCTCCTGGAGCAAGCTCGCCACAGCCTCGCTGGCCCGAGTCCCGAGAAAAGAACCGGAAGCCGCCTGGAGACGCTCGCAGATCAGGAGAACCTGTTCCGGCGTTTTCCCCTCACAGAACACGACTTCGGGATGCCCCTGCCGCAACTCCCGATGATGGTCGATGCGGGCGAATGCTAAGTCTTCGAAGGGAAGATGCCGCAGTCTTTCGAGCGCCCGGGTGGGCGTGAGGCGGCCGGCTGCGACGTCGGCGAGGAGAGCCTGAAGCTGCTCGGCTGTCACGCCACCTGAGCGATGGGCTCGAGATATTGAAGGAAGATGGCCTCGGCTTCTCCGATCGATTCGATCTGGAAGAGGCGCTGCCGGAGTGCGCTGGAGCCGTGCAGACCCCGGGTGTACCAGCCGAGATGTTTGCGGAACTCCAACACCGTCCGCCGGGTGTCTCCCTGGAGCCGGATGGCAAGACGGGCGTGCTCCAGGGCGACGGTGAACCGTTCCTCAGCCGAGGGGGCGGGAGGCAGCGGGTGACCAGCAAGTAGGGCCTGGCCATCCCGGAAAAGCCAGGGGTTGCCGAACGCCCCTCGGCCAATCATGACCCCGGCGCACCGGGTGTGCTCCCGCATCCGAACCAGGTCGGCGGGGGTCTCGACATCTCCATTGCCGATGACAGGGATCGCGAGCGCTTCGACCACTCGGGCAATCTCGTCCCAGTCCGCACTACCGGAGAACATCTGGGTGCGGGTCCGGGCGTGGAGGGTAAAGGCCCTGGCTCCGGCATCCTGCATCCGGAGCGCGATGGCCACTGGATCGCGGGTCTGATCGTTCCAGCCGCTCCGGGTTTTCACCGTGACTGGGAGATGGGTTGCCCCGATGACCGCGCGAATGATCCGGGCGACCAGATCCATATCGCGAAGGCAGCCCGATCCCCCGTTCCGCTGAACCACTTTCTTGACCGGACAGCCGAAGTTGATATCGATGAACTCCGGTTGATAATGCTGGGTAATCAGTGCGGCAGCTTCGGCCATCGCGTTCGGGTCGGCGCCGTAGATCTGAATCCCGATGGGGCGCTCCACCTCCTCGAACTCCGCTCCTTCGAGGGTAGTGCGGATTCGGCGGCGGATGGCTTCGGAAGACAGGAACTCGGACAGCACCACGTCGGCTCCCATCCCGCGGCAAATCTGCCGAAACGGAGCCTCCGACACCCCTGCCATGGGGGCCAGAATAAGCGGGAACGGATGGGCGGATCGATAGGGCAACTGCATGGCGAGAAGTTACTTGGACTTTGACTCGCACTCAAGCGGGAATTAGGTTGACCGGGCCATGCACCTCCGAGACTTCTTCAGCCCCGACGCGATCACCCTCCAGCTGCGGGGCGGCTCCAAGGAGGAGGTCCTGGCGGAGCTGGTCGGCCTTCTCAAGCTAGACGAGCGATCCTCCGGCACCTTGCTTCGGATCATTCAGCGCCGGGAGAATCTGGGCTCCACCGGGATTGGCCGAGGCATCGCCATACCGCACTGCCGCTCCCTGGCGGTGAATCGGCTCCGATTGGCCTTCGGTCACCGGGACCAAGGCATCGATTTCCAGTCGATCGATGGCCAGCCGGCCTCTGACTTCTTCCTGATTGTTGCTCCTCCGCTGGAGATCTCCAATCAGTACCTTCCCGTGCTCGGGAAAATCGCGCAACTTGCCAAGGAGCCGGATGTTCCGGACCGACTCGCTGGCCTCCGGTCGGCTGAGGACTTCTGGCGTCTGCTGGAGCAGAAAGGAGTGTAAGACCGTGAGCAGTCAACGGTGAGCAGTGAGCGGGTCGGTCGGTGTGGAGTGAAGATCCTCCTAATCTGGATG
>DASRIN010000475.1:0-2425 GCA_035649975.1 Gemmatimonadales bacterium | reverse complement strand
CTCACCAACGTCGCGTACCTGCTGGCGCTCGGCCTCGGGGGCGTGGCCAAGTCCACCGCGGTGGCCGCCGACGTGATGCGCAAGGGCGTAGGGGAGTGGGGGGCCGTGCTGGTGAGTCTCGGCGTCATGGTCGCCGCTCTGTCATCGGCCAACGCCACCATGATCACCGGCGCCAGGAGCAACTACGCGATGGGGCGGGACGGGCCCGTGTTCGGTTTCCTCGGCGGCTGGCACGAGCAGGAGTCCACCCCCAAGGCGGCGTTCCTGCTTCAAGGAGCCATCGCACTCGGGCTGGTGGGCTTCGGCGCGGTCACTCGCCATGGGTTCGAAGCCATGGTGGCGTACACGGCGCCGGTGTTCTGGATCATTCTGCTGGCGACCGGACTATCACTGCTGATTCTTCGGCGCCGAGAGCCCAACGTTCCCCGCCCGTTCCGGGTCCCGCTCTATCCGCTCATCCCCCTGCTCTTCTGCGCCGTCGCGCTCTACATGCTGCATGCGAGCGTGGCGTACGCGGGACGGGGGGCGCTGCTTGGCCTCGGGGTCATGCTTGCGGGGATCCCCATCATTCTTCTGGCCCGATCGCGGCCCGCTCCGGGCAGCTCCACTCACCCACTGCCCACACGAGGCACCCCATGATCCACCGCCGAGTGTACCTCGGATGTCTGGTAGCGACGCTGCTTCCGGCCGCCATGGCGAGCCAGGAAAAAGCCGCGGCCCGCCGGGCACCGGACGTTCACTTCGTCCCCACCGAGTCCACCATGGTTCGCTCGATGCTCAAAGTGGCCAAGGTGGGAAACAACGACGTGGTCTATGATCTGGGTTGTGGGGACGGACGAATCGTCATCGCCGCGGTCAAGGAATTCCGGGCCAAGCGGGGCGTGTGCGTCGACATCGACCCGGTCCGGATCGCGGAGAGCCGCCATAACGCGGACACCGCCGGCGTGGCCCGGCGGATCACCTTCCATGAAGGCGACCTGTTCCAGATGGATCTGCGGAGCGCCACTGTGGTGACGCTATATCTCCTGCCGGCGCTGAACGAGCGGCTCCGCCCCAAGCTCTTTCGCGAGCTGCGGCCGGGCTCCCGGGTGGTCTCTAACTCGTTCGACATGGGCGACTGGAAGCCGGACAGCATTCTGAACGGCAACCCGGCGTCCCAGTTCTTCAACTTTGCATACTATTGGGTAATGCCGGCGGATGTTGGGGGAACCTGGCGGGTCAAGGTTAAGAATGAAGGCGACTACACTCTCGGCCTGGAGCAGCGCTATCAGCATGTCATCGGTACTGCATCGGCCGGAGAGGACAAGGCCGAGTTGTCGGAGTTCGTGCTCAAGGGCGACAGCGTCCGGTTCGTGATCAGCGATTCATTGCGCTTCGCCGGCCGGGTGGCTGGCGAGCAAGCCAAAGGGAAAGTGGCTAGGGGGGACGAGTCGAGGTCGTGGACTGCGGAGAGAGTGAAGAAGGCGGACAGGCCGGAGACCGCGGAGAAGGCGGATTAACACCCTCGACGTTACCCCTGACCTTCGCATTCCACTTTCCGAGCTGGAGTACCGCGCTTCGCGCTCGGGCGGTCCCGGCGGTCAGCACGTGAATACCAGCTCGACGCGGGTGGAGCTCTGGTGGGACGTGGCTGCCTCGCCAAGCCTCATTCCGGAGCAGCGTGACCTCCTGCTGCAGCGTCTCGGTCGTAGGCTGGACTCCTCAGGCCGCCTGCGGCTGGTCTCGAGCGGGTCCCGCAGCCAGCTCCGTAATAAAGAAGAGGTCACCGAGCGGCTGCGCAGGGTCCTGGCTGCGGCCGTCGCGGTGCGGAAGAAGCGCAAACCCACCAAGCCCAGCCGGTCTGCCAAGGCGGCCAGACTGGAAGCGAAGCGGCGGCAGGGAGCAAAGAAGCTTCACCGGCGGGCTCCTGACCTGGATGAGTAACCGCTCACACCTTCACCTCCCTGCTTCCCGCTCCCCAGTTCTCGCGGCCAGCTCCCGTCCCACAGTCCGAACCAGCGCCTGCGGCGTAAACGGCTTCTGTAGGAATGCGGCCTCGGAACGGAGCAGCCCGCGCCGCTCGACCTCGCCGTCGGTGTAGCCCGAGGTAAAGAGCACCGACGTTCCCGGCCGCAGCTCGATGATGCGGTCGGCCAGCTCCCGGCCGCCCCCGCCCGGCATCACGACGTCGGTCAGGACCAAGCTGATTTCGGGCTTGTCCTGGATGAGGTGCAGGGCCTCCTCCGCGCTGGCGGCATCGAGCACCCGGTAGCCGGCCTCCTCCAGCGAGCGCTTCATCATGAGCCGGACCATCCGGTCGTCCTCCACCACCAGCACGCACTCGTTCCTTTGCGCCGGGAGCTTCGCCGGCTCTTTGGACGGGCTCTCCACCGCGCCGGCTCGGACCGGGAGATAGATCTTGAAGGTGGTGCCCTGCCCCGGTTCG
>DASRIN010000474.1:0-2503 GCA_035649975.1 Gemmatimonadales bacterium | reverse complement strand
GTGATGCACCACCTGCACCAGGCCCGCGAGACGGCCACGTGGATCGCGCAACTCATGCGCATCGATCCCGAGCTGATGCTGCCGGCTGCACTACCCCTTCTCGCGGCCAGGCTGATGGACGCAGGTGGGATTGAGGATGATTCTGAGCTCGACGAACCCGAGGCGAATTCCGGTCTCGCCGTCGGCTGACATCGACGCGCGATCGTTTGCACTCCATGGGCCCCCGGCTTAGCGCCGGGGGTCCTTTTTTTGCCGTGCTAACGGGATACCATTAGACCGCGCTCATCCAGAGCCGGTTCCACATCCTGTTCCAGTCCGGAGGCCCGCATGGGGTCGCGACCGACGTATGCTCTCGCGCTCGTTTTACCAGCCCTGATTCTGGTGGCGCCCGTTGCGGCGCAGCCCCGCAATGGGCCGGCCGATCCCACGGCCCGTCCCGGTGCCGCCTCCATTCCCGGCGTGCTGATCAGCCCCGACCACAGCAAGCTCCTGGTCATGGAACGAACCGCGCCATCGGCTGATGGTGCCCCGAGCCGCACCTTCTCCGCGCTGGTGGTGCAACCGATCGGGCGTGGTGAGACCCGTCGTCTCATCCTGCCCTGGCGAGCCAAAGTGAAAAGTGTGTTCTGGGCCCCGGACGGCGACCGCGTCGCCTTCACCATCATCGAGGACCATGGGGTCTCGCTCTGGGTGGGTGACCCCTATTCCGGAGTGATCCGCATGCTGGCGGGTCCAGTGCTCAGCACGGCGAAGGGGGAGCCTTGCAGCTGGTTTCACTCGGGTGAGCACCTCCTCTGCGCCCGGGTTCCCGGGGATCCGCCTCAGGGCGTAGCCGCCGCCGGGTCGCTGAGACCCGCCGGCGCCAGCCAGCTGGCGGTTTACTCCTTGTCGGGATCGGAGCGCCTGCTGGGCCATCCTGCCATCCACGGCGAGGTTTCCATCTCACCCGACGGCAATTACCTGCTGGTCGAAACCGGGGAGGGAGCTGCCTCCGGACGGATCGAGGTGTGGGACGCGTCGAGCGGCGCGGTGGTTCGAGTGATCGACAGCAAAGCCCAGCTCGGCCCCCGGACCGAAGAGGCCGATGCCGTCGCGGCCGGACCCCGATCGATCGAGTGGCGAGGGGACAAGCCGGCGACACTGGTCTGGGCAGAAGCCCAGGACGGCGGCAACCCCGGAATCGCCGCCAAGGTCCGGGACCGGCTCTTCCAGCTGGCGAGTCCGTTTACCGGCGGTCCGGTACAGTTTGCCGAGCTGGAATTCAGAAGCCGTGAGATTGTCTGGGGCGGGGACAACCTGGCCGTCGTAAGCGAGAGCTGGAACGCGCCCCGAAGGGCGCGAAGCTGGATCGTCAAGCCGGAAGGCGGGGGCGCTCCGCGCCTGCTGCAGGGCCCCAGTGCCCGGACCGCCCCGACGGGAAGCTTCATCACCCGCCGGAAGCAGGGCGGCGGACAAGTTTTGCTGACCGCTCGCGAGGGCCGGATGGCGTACCTGGTGGGCCCTGCATATCTCGATCAGATCGATCTGTCCACCGGTCAAACCCAGCGACTGTGGCGAGCTCAGGCGCCGTTTCGCGAGGAGCTCGTCGGCGTGATCGATGCCGACGAACAGCGGATCATCATTCGCCGGGGGGCAGACCCTCAAACGGCAAATTACTTTCTGCGGGACCTGAAGAAGAGAAAGGTCGTGGCGCTGACGAGCTTTTAGTGATGGGTACTGGGTACTGGGTACTAGGTACTGGGTACTGGGAGCTTTGCCAGCACCCAGTACCCAGCAACCAGTACCTATTTTCCGTACATCGCGTTGAAGAGGAATTTGAACGTTCCATGCGGCTGGCTCCGGAAGGTGATCTCCGGGCCGAACAGATACAGTGTGCCTTGCCCGACCCTGGCCTCCGCCATCGCGACGCCCCCCTCCAGATAGGTCTGACCCCAGGCCCAGCCGCTTTTGAGCGGGGTAGCGCTGGCAAACCACGCCACCGGCTTGATCCCCCGCTCCTCGGCATCGGGCGCGAGCCGCATCACCGGACTCTCATCGAACATCACGATGGCGTTGGGCTCCATCCCGAGCGCCGAGGTGGCGTCCTGGTTGATCGCCACTTCGAGGAGTGAAGCCGGGATATAAAACTTCTCCCGCGGAATCGAGCGTACCCGGCCTTCCGGAGTTCGCTCCAGCAGGTAGTCGCCCACCGGCAAGCCGAGATGCTGTGCCAGGGATATCGAGCTTCCGATCGTCACGACCCTGCCGCCGGCTTCCAGGAACGCCTTGAGCTGCGGAACGGTCTTTTCCGCGGTGACACGGCCGGTGGTTGCCTTCAGTGCATCGGGCAAATCGGTCGGTGCTCCACCGCCGAAGCCCCCGGCCCCCTGTCCGCCGCCACCACCGGCGCCGGCCGCGGGAATGCCTCCATCGACGAAGACCAGCACGTCGAACTGGCTCTTCAGATTTCCCGCGTCGAGCCGCTGAGGGTACACCACTTCGAAGGGGAACTCGAACTGCTCGA